>DASZTI010000132.1:0-2428 GCA_035548215.1 Candidatus Dojkabacteria bacterium | reverse complement strand
GAAGAAGACTTATTGAATATCTCAAGAAAGTCGACGCAGATAGATTTACCAAACTAGCCAAAGCATTGAAAATATAGTAAAAAGAATAAACAATAATAAAAACAAAAAGATAAAAATACAAAAATAATACAAAAAATAACCCCTCCCACAATACAAACTTTCCAAAAAATAAATACGTTAAATAAATTTAATAAATAATATATATGCTTTTCGATGAAAAGTTGTTCGAATTTGAAATAGAAGGCCAAAAGGCTTCCTTTTCAACTGGTAAATTAGCCAGAAGATCCCAATCTGCAGTTTTTGCAAGAATGGGAGAAACCGCAGTTTTAGTAACTGTAGATACAGGAGCTCCAAACCCTGAAGCAGATTTCTTTCCTATGTCTGTTGAGTATATTGAAAAACTCTATGCAGCTGGAAAAATATCTTCATCAAGATTTGTAAAAAGAGAAAGATTTCCTTCAAATGAAGCAATTCTTAAATCAAGAATGATTGATAGATCTTTAAGATCTAGATTTCCTAGTGACTATAGAAATACTTTGTCATTAACTGCAACTATTCTTTCATATGATGAGAATGCCGATCCATTGATTCTTGCTATTAATGCTGCCTCAGTAGCATTACTGCTCTCAAAGGCTCCTTTCACAGAACCAGTTTCTGGTGTAAGAATTTCAATGAAAGATGGTAAGCCATATGCAAACTATAAATATATGGATGAAACTTCTCCAGAAGAAACTATGAATTATGTTGTATCTGGTGATAGTAAGTTATTTACAATGATTGATGCCGGTTGTTATGAAGTTACAGAAGAGAAAGTCATTGAAGGAATGAAAGAAGGCTTAGAATATATGAAGCCATGGATTGAAGCTCAAAAGAAATTTGTTGCTATGTTTGATGTTAAGAAAGAGGAGTATCAATCATTTGCAGTTCCTGAAGAACTTTACAATCAAATGAAAGTATTCTTAGAAAATGATATTAAATCATTCATCACAGGTGCTGACAAAGAGGTTGAGAAGGAATTACAAGACAAAGTATTAGCAGAATATGCTGGTAAATATACTAAGAACATAATCAAAGACTGTTTTACAAAAGTTGTTAAAAAAGCAGTTAGAAAATTAATGTTAGAAGATAAGAAGAGAGTAGACGGAAGAGCTATGGATGAAATCCGAGAACTTTCTATGGAAGTTGGATTACTTCCAAGAGTTCATGGTTCTGGCTTATTCACACGAGGTCAGACTCAAGCTTTAACAATTGTTACTTTAGGTAATACTAAAGATCAACAACTTGCAGATGATATGACAGGTGAAGAGCTTAGATCATATATGCACTTCTACAATGCTTTACCATTCTCACTTGGAGAATCAGGTAATGTTAAGTGGATGCCAGGAAGAAGAGAAATAGGTCATGGTGCTTTAGCTGAAAAAGCTTTAAGACCTGTTGTTCCTAATATCAAAGAATTCCCATATACAATCCTTTTAATGAGTGAAGTTCTTTCACAGAACGGATCAAGTTCAATGGCTTCTACATGTGGTTCAACCTTAGCATTAATGGATGCAGGTGTTCCAATTAGAAAACCAGTATCAGGTATTGCAATGGGTGTTGTTACTAGTGAAGAAGGTAATGATTTCCAAATCTTAACTGATATTAAAGATGTTGAAGATTTCTATGGAGATATGGATTTCAAAGTTGCTGGTACAAGAGATGGTGTAACAGCTATTCAAATGGATAACAAAGCAGCTGGTCTTCCAATTGAGGTTTTTGAACAAGCAATTGCTCAAGCTAAAAAAGCAAGACTTGAAATTCTTGATGGTATTGAGAAAGTTCTTGATAAGCCAAGAGAAACAGTTTCTAAATATGCTCCTAAAGTTGGAACTACAGTAATCCCAGTAAGTAAGATTGGTGAATTAATAGGACCAGGCGGAAAGAATATTAGAGAATTAAGTGAATCAACTCATACTGAAATTAATGTTGAAGAAGATGGAACAGTATATATCTTCTCAAACAATCAAGAAGATATTGAAGCTGCAAAAGCTCAAATCTCAGGAGTTAGTTTCGTTCCTGAAATAGGAAAGATATATAAGGGTACAGTTGTTGCAGTAATGCCATATGGTGCTTTTGTTGAAATTGCTCCTAATGTTTCAGGACTTGTTCATGTTTCAGAAATGTCAGACACATTTGTAAAAGATGTTAATGACTTTGTTTCAGAAGGACAAGAAGTTGAGGTTAAGGTTGTTGAAACCGACCGAGATGGTAAGATCAAGTTAAGTATGAAAGCAGTTAAAGAAGGTAATGGTGATACAAATAAAGGAAATGATAGAGAAGATCGAGGTGATGATAAGGGTTTTGTTAGAAAAGGAAGAAGAGAATTTTAACTCAACATTCATCTTAAAATAGAAGGAGGCAGTGCATACTGCCTCTTTTTTATTAGTTT
>DASZTI010000131.1:0-9088 GCA_035548215.1 Candidatus Dojkabacteria bacterium | reverse complement strand
CTAAACATTTTGTAAGTAAGATCACTTGGGGTAAAGTGGCCTTGTCCCCAATATTTATGTGCTTCAATAGCATCCGGGTCATTTTCTTCCAAAAGTTTCCTAAACATTTCACCTGTTTCAATCTTTACAGCCTTATATTTTTTAGTTAGTAAATCAACCTGAGTATCTTTACCGCAACCAGAAGGACCGTGAAAAAGGTATGTATACATAGTTTAATATATACAATTTAAGTAGTTATTAGATATATTTACCGTAATCTTTGACTACAGCCATAGACTTAATTTGTCTTCGCATATCTAATACTACTCCAACAAGGATTAAGAAGCCTGTTCCTGAAATGAGAGGTTTTTGCAAAAAGCCAATGTACTCTAAAAGATTTGGTAAAACAGCTAAAATTGCTAAGACTAAAGCTCCAACAACTGTTAACCTTAATGAAATACCTCGAAGATAACTGGCAGTCGCTTTTCCAGGCCTAATTCCTGGAACAAAACCACCATTCTTCTGCAAGTTCTCTGAGATTTCCTCTGTGTTAAATACAACAGTTACATAGAACAATGAGAATGCAATGACTAAGACAAAAAGTCCAATATTTTGAGTATATGGATTACTTATCCAAGTGATTAGTGTCTGAGAGATACTCGTTACGGTACTATTAATATTTCTACTTATTAAGAATTGAGCAATGAGTTGTGGAAAAGAGAGGAGTGAAATTGCAAAGATAACAGGCATAACTCCTGATTGAGTGAGTTTAAGTGGTATATAACTATCAAGAGAACCACCAGCTCTAACTCTTCTTGAGTATTGAACCTTAACTCTTCTTTCGGACTCAGAAATCATGATAACAACAGCGACAATTATTAAGTTCATCAAAACAAGAAGAACTTTTTGAAGGATATCCATATATCTCCAGTTGTCTATAAAATTGCCTGGCAATCCAGAAAGAATACCTAAAAATATTAAGAATGATGTACCTCCACCAATTCCTGATTCGGAAATGAGTTCACCAAACCACATCATAAGAATAGCACCACCTGTTAAGGTAGCACACATAACGATAAAAGGCACCGTATCTAAAGCACCAATAAATCCTTGCCCTCTTAAAATAGAGTAGATTGCAAATGACTGAAGAATTGCTAAAGGAACAGTGAGTAATCTGGTATACATTGAAATTAATCTTCTTCCTTGTGAACCTTCTTTTCTTAATTCCTCAAGTTTCGGAATAACTGGAGTTAAAAGTTGTAATGTAACAGAAGCATTGATATATGGGTTTAAACCAATTGCAACAATTGATGCCGTTTGTAAAACTCCTCCTGAAAGTGTAGAGAGAAGATCACCAAATGAAGAACCGTTAAATAAATTGATAAAGTCTTCTTGCTTAATACCAACAACAGGAAGTGACGCTAACACTCTAAACATTAAAAGAATTATTAAGGAAAAGTATATTTTGTTTCGTATTTCATCTGTTTTTAGATAAAACAGAATCGTGTCCCAAAACTTCTTAAACATAGTAGTTGTATTATTGGATAGTTCCGCCTGCTTTTTCTATTTTTACTCTTGCAGATTCAGATACTACCAAACCTTTTAGACTTAATTTCTTAGTAAGCTCACCAAATCCTAAAACTTTAACTTGGTTGGTTCTTTTTCTAATAATATTTTTCTCTTTCAATACTTCTACTGTAACTTCTTCATTTGCTTTGAATGATTTCTCTAAAGTTGCAATGTTAACAGGTTGGAATGGAACTTTAAGGGTTCTATTGAAACCTCTATACTTAGGAACTCTTCTAAAGAATCCTACATTACCACCTTCAAAGAATAAAGTTGATTTGTGACCTGATCTTGATTTCTGACCTTTGGTACCTCGACCAACTGTGTGTCCTCCAACTCCAGATCCAGTACCTCGACCAATTCTCTTGGCTTGTCTTTTATTTTGTCTTTTTGGCAAACTTTCTAGTTGCATGTTTATTGTCATTTAGTTTATTATTTTTCTTTTCTCTTTTAGCCATTTTCTTCATCTTTTCTTTCTTATCAGCATCAATCTTTTCCTTAACACCGATTCTTGCTCTCATATTTCTCATTCTGTTTAAAACTCTATCATTTCTTAATTTGGTTAATGCTTCAAATGTACAGTATGTATTAGCAACAATATCATTTGATCCTAATTGCTTACAGTATACATTCAATACACCTGCCAATTCTAAAACTACTCTTGAAGCTGATCCAGCAATAATACCGGAACCTGTCTTAGCAGGTCTAAGTAATACTTGAGCAGCACCTTTCTTATATCTAAGTTCGTGAGGAATAGTATCACCTACTAAAGCAATCTTTCTCATGTTCTTAACTGCTCTTTTCTCAGCTTTTTCAATAGCACTCTTTGTATCAAGTCCTCTTCCTAAAGCAACACCAACTGATCCATTTCTATCTCCAGCTACAACCATAACGCTAAATCTTAATCTCTTACCTTGTGAGGTAACTTTAGAGACTCTTTTGATAGATACTGACTTTCGGTCTATACCTCTATCTCTATATTCATTGTTTTTGTTGTCTTTTCTGTAATCCATAATTTTCTAACTAAATTTTAATTCCGTTTTCTCTTAAACTCTCGACAAATTTTAATATAATGCCATGGAACTTATATCCAGATCTATCAAATACTGCTGTTTCTAATTTCTTTCCTTTTAATTTCTTAGCAACTTCTTTTCCTAATGTTTGTGCACCTTCCATTGTTCTCTTTCCTCTACCACCTAAAAGTACAACACCTTTGTTATCATCAGAAACTCCAGTATGTAAATACTTATTACTTTTGAATACAAATACTCTTGGCTTATCATCAGAACCTGATACAGTCTTTCTGATATGCATCTGTCTTCTATTTCGTTTTGTATATTTTGATGTGAACATAATTTTTAACTCTTACTTTTATTTACTTGTTGCTGATTTAGCACTCTTTCTTCTTACTACTTCATTCTCATATTTAATTCCCTTACCCTTATATGGTTCTGTCTTCTTCATTTCTCTAATCTTAGCGGCAATCTCACCTACATATTGTTTATCAATTCCAGATACAATTATTGTAACTTCATCAGGGGCATCTATAGTAATTCCTTCTGGAGCAACTACCTTTACTGGGTGAGTCCATCCAAGATTCATTACTAAATCATTTCCTTCTTTTCTTACTCTATATCCAACTCCAGATACTTCTAATTTTTTACTAAATCCTTTACTGACACCTTCAATTATATTTGCAACCAATGATCTGAAAGTACCATGAAAAGATTTGGTTTGTTTCTCTTCATCAGCTCTTTTAACAAGTAATTGATTATCTTTCTGCTCGATTGAGATACCCTTTGGTAATTGAACTTTCAATTCTCCTTTAGGACCTTTAGCAGTAACTAAAGAATTCTCTATTGTTACTTGTACTCCGTTTTCAATTGTGATTGGATTATATCCTATCTTTGACATTTTTATTTACCAAACTTTACATATTAATTCACCACCAAGCTTTTTTGATTTTGCTTGAGCTCCAGTCATAACTCCCATTGAGGTTGAGATAATTGAAATACCTCTTCCATTCATGATTGGTGTAATCTCATAAGAAGAAATATATCTTCTTTGTCCTGGCTTACTAAATCTCTGTAATTTTTCAATTTCAGGTTGACCATCTTCTCTATACATCAATGTTATTGTGAAGTTACCATCGGCTTCAGTATAGTCAGTGATCATATTCTCTTGCTTTAGAACTCTAAGAATTTCTCTTCCCATCTTTGTGACAGGAGCTAAAATCTCTTCTTTCTTTGCAATTATTCCATTTTGTATTCTTGCTAACAAATCTGCAATTGTATCGTTTACCATAGTTTTAATATATAAATTACCAAATAGCTTTCTTTACTCCAGGTATTTCACCTTCATTCGCTAATTTTCTTAAACAAATTCTACATACACCAAATAATCTGTAATATCCTCTTGCTCTACCGCAATTTTGACATCTATTATACACCCTTGTTGGGTACTTTGACTTTTTCTTTAATCTCTTTTCTTGTACTTCTTTAGCTCTTGTTGACATTCTTAGTGAATGGGAATCCAAATTTATCTAATAAAGCATATGCTTTTTTATCATCTTTAGCACTTGTTACGATTGTTACTTGTAAAGGTCTAATCTTCTGTACTTTGTTACTATCAATTTCAGGGAAAACAGTATGATCAATTATACCAAGTGAGTAGTTTCCAGCACCATCAAATGCTTTTGGATTTACTCCTCGGAAATCTTTAGTTCTTGGGAAGACTACATTGATTAGCTTATCCAAAAACTCCCACATTCTATTTCCTCTTAAAATAACACTAACTCCAACATCCATACCTTCTCTAACTTTAAAAGCTGCAATAGCTTTCTTTGCTTTGTTTACAACTGGCTTCTGTCCTGCAATTCTAGTTAATATTTCAACAACTTCTTCAATTGCTGCTTTGTTAGTAGTTGCCTCACCTACACCACAGTTAATTACAATCTTTTTAATTGTAGGTACAGCCATAACATTAGTTACACCTAACTCTTTCATTAATTCTTCTCTAACTTTTGTATTGTATTGTTCTCTTAATCTAGCTAACATTATTTTGTACTCTTCTTAACTTTAGTTTCTTTTTTTGCTTTTGGCTCAGCTTTTACTGCTTTTGTTTCTTTCTTTACTACTTTTTCAACTTTCTTATCCAATGGTTTTCCACATTTTTTACATACTCTTACATAATTCTTACCTTCTAACTTCATTCCTACTCTAGTTGTCTTACTACATTCTGGGCATACAACCATTACTTTAGCAGCTTGAATTTGTCTTGCGACACTTACGATTTCAGATTTCTTAGTTTGACCATCACCTTTAACATGTCTTTTGAACATATTTAATCCTGCGACAAGAACTTTTCCCTGTCTAGAATTAACTAAGGTTACAGTTCCAGTCTTACCTGAATCCTTACCGTAAAGCATTTTAATTGTATCTCCTTTTTTTATTTTCATTATATTACCTCTGGTGCGAGTGAAGTTATTTTATCATATCCCTTTTCTTTTATTTCTCTAGCAATAGGGCCTAATATTCTTGATCCTTTTGGATTCTTTGTTTTTCCATCAAGTATTACAATCGCATTGTCATCAAATCTTATATAGGATCCATCTCTTCTCTTATTTTCTTTTGTTGTTCTTACTAATACAGCTCTAAGTACTGTGTGCTCTTTAATAGCTGAGTTAGGAATAGTATCAACAGCTGATACAACAACTAAATCACCTAAAGTTGCCCACTTTCTTTTAGAAAAGCCAGGAACACCAATGAGTTTTGCAACTCTGGCTCCACTGTTATCTGCAACTTTTAATAATGTGTTTAGTTGTATCATATGTTTATACTACTACCCATGTAATATTCTTAGAATAAGGTCTAGACTCTCTTATTGTTACTTTATCGCCTTCTTTTAATTCTTTATCAGTATGAGCAAAATATGTTTTATTTTTAGTAATAACTTTGCTATATACAGGATGTGCCATCTTATTTTCAACAGAAACTCTAACAGTTTTGTTCATCTTAGCACTTATTACAGTACCTTCTAATGTTCTTCTGTTACTTTTTACGACTACAGCTTTTTTCACAGTTGTCTTTTTAACAACAGGCTTTTTTACTGCTTTAGCTTTTACTACTTTCTTCTCTTTTACTGTTGTAACCTTTTTAGCTTTCATCTATATAAATTATTAAATTAGACGTAAACAGTCAGCATTTTATCAGTGTTTGACAATATCTTCAAGCTTTTAAGCTATTTTGTTCTCTACAAACTTTGTCTTTACAGACAATTTGTGAGAAGCAAGTCTCATGGCTTCCTTTGCAATGCTGACATCAACACCACTTAACTCGAATAACATTGAACCTGGTTTAACGACTGCAACATATCCTTCTAAGTCTCCCTTACCACCGATCATCTTTACGTTATTTGGCTTCTTTGTATATGGTTTGTGTGGGAATATCTTAATCCAAACCTTTCCTTTTCTCTTAATATGACCAGTAATTGCTCTTCTTGCGGCTTCTATTTCTCTTGCATGAATCCATCCTCTTTCAAGTGTTTTAAGTCCATATTCTCCAAAAGCAATCTCATTGTTTGAAGTAGCAACACCTCGCATTTTGCCTCTAAACTCTTTTCTATGTTTTCTTTGTTTAGGCTGCATCATATATTTTAATTCTCATCCTCCAATTTATTCTTTTTAAGGTAAACCCATACTTTTACTCCAAATAATCCTGCGTCTGATGTAGCAGCAGTTTCTTCAGCATAATCAATATTTGCTCTAAATGTCTGAGCAGGAACTGCACCAGCAGAATCTTTTTGAGTTCTAGCTTGTGATGCGTTATTAATACGACCGGATACTAAAATCTTTATTCCTTGTGCTCCTGCAGCAACTGCCTTTTCTTTAGCAGCAGCAATCAAAAGCTTAGATGGTTGTCTTCTTTCCATACCATCAGCAATTGTTCTTGCAATTACTCTAGCAGATAGATCAGGCTTTTTTACTTCCTTAATCTTAATTTCAACATTCATCTTAGCCATCTTTTTCAATTTCTTTTGTAATGTATCAATTCCTTCTCCACCTCTACCAATAGCAACACCTGGTCTTGCGACATTTACTTCAATTTCCATTTTACTTGGGAATCTGAAAATCTTGATACTATCAAGTCCAGCTGGGTTTAAAGCCTCTTTTAGAGCTTTCTTTAATTGAATATCAGACATCATATTCTTAGAAAAATCTCCTTTTTTAGCGAACCATACTGCCTTCCAAGTTTTATTTATTCCAAGTCTTGCTGCGACTGGTGATATCTTATGTCCCATATTTTTACTTAACTTTTAATTCTAAATTAATATGTGATTTTCTCTTTGTCATCATTGATACTCTTCCTCTTGATCCAAAGTTTACTTTTCTCTGCTTCTTACCTTCATCAATGCTTAATTTTGAAACAACTAAGTTTTCTTTCTCAACACCAAGTAAGGTTTTAGCATTTGCAACTCCTGACACTAAAGCTTTCTTAACATCTAATGCAGCCTTTTTATTTGTAAGGCTTAAGACATCAATTGCTTTAGCAACATTCATTCCTCTTACCATGTCAGCAACTAATCGTGCTTTCTGTGGTGCGGATGCTATATTCTTTACTTGTACTTTTACTGTTTTATCCATATTTTTAATCAATATTATTCTTCAAATCTTCCTGATCCACCATATATCTTAGAGATCTTACCTTTCTTAGCATGTCCTCTAAATGTTCTTGTTAAAGCAAATTCTCCTAGTTTATGACCAACCATTGATTCTTGTATTAAAACTGCTTCATGTTTTTTCCCATTATATATTGCAATTGTTAATCCAACCATCTCTGGAGTAATCATTGATGATCTTGCCCAAGTCTTAATTGGAGCATGACTACCAGTTTCTCTTGCCTTAGCAACCTTAAGCATTAACTTGTCATTTACATATATTCCTTTTTTTACTGATCTAGACATATTTTAATCTTTCTAAATTATTTCTTAGCAAATGGTCTTGTCTTAGTTCTTCTTGTCTTAATGATGAACTTCTCAGTTCTAGCATTATCTCTTGTTCTTGTTCCAATTCTATGACCATATATATCTTTAGCTCTACCGATAACACCTTTACCTTCACCACCACCGTGTGGGTGTTGTGCAGGGTGCATTACCATACCTCTAACTGTTGGTCTAATACCAAGATTTCTACTTCTTCCTGCCTTTCCTAATTTAATATGTTGGTTATCTTCATTTCCTACTTGTCCGATTGTAGCCATACACTCACCATGGATCAATCTGATTTCTCCAGATGGCATAACTACTTGTACATATTTTCCACTTGGATCTGGTCCTTGCACAGTTATTCCTTCTCCTGCAGATCTTCCATATGAAGCACCCTTACCAGCTGCACTTTCAATACAATGAACCATTGTTCCTGCTGGAACATTTTTAACTTTCATTGCATTTCCAACTAAAGCATCTGCCTTTTCGCTTGATATAACGGTACTACCGATACTTAAGCCACGTGGAGCAATTATATATCTTTTTTCTCCGTCTGCATACTGTAAAAGCGCTAAGTGAGCAGATCTGTTAGGGTCAAAGTATAGTCCAATGACTTTAGCAGACATATCAAACTTATTTCTTTTCCAGTCAATTATTCTAATTCTTCTTTTTGCACCACCACCCTGATGTCTAACAGTAACTCTACCAGTGTTGTTTCTACCGGATTGTTTCTTTTTATTTATGGTCAACTTTCGTGGTCCATTTGTTTTGCTCAACATAGATCTATCAGCGAGTCTTGTTCCTCTTCTTGATGATGTTGTTGGTTTAAATGATCTTACTGGCATAGTATTTACTTAATATTTAAAAATTCATCTATCTTATCTCCCTTTTTCAATTGAACAACTGCTTTCTTTGAATCAGGTCGTCTAAATTTCTTAAACTTTATCCAATCTCTTTTAATTTTACCTACTCTAACGGTTGTATTTACATTCTCAACTTTAACTTTATACTGCTTTTCAACAGCTTTAATGACATCAATTTTAGTAGCAGTATCTTTTACTAAGAATGTATATTTATTCTGAGCATTAGCTAATGCATAACTCTTTTCTGAGATCATAGGTTGTAAGAGAATTTTACTTTCCATTTACAAATCTTTCTTCAATCATGTTAACTACATTGTTATCTACTAATACTTTTCTTGCTTTTACTAATTGAATAACGCTAAATTCTTTTGCATTGATGTAATTAATATTCTCAACATTTCTAATTCCCATTTTTACATCATTGTTCTCTGAGATTACTAATGCATTCTTGATGTTCTTTAATTCATTCATAAGCTTTGTTCTTGTATCTTTCATATTCTTAGTTTCAATATTCACAAATTCTAAAACACCTTCTCTTAATCTCTCAGATAGCATCATACAAATCGCTTTGTTAACCATCTTCTTATTTATCTTTCTTTCCCAATTTCTATCATTTGGTACAAATGTAACACCACCTTTTACCCAAAGTGGGGATCTACTTGAACCTGATCTTGCTCTACCAGTTCCTTTCTGTTTCC
>DASZTI010000130.1:0-6690 GCA_035548215.1 Candidatus Dojkabacteria bacterium | reverse complement strand
GGAGTATATTTCATAACACAAGGTGCATTACAAACCAAGCTAGTAAATGTATCAATAATCTATTCAACAATTGTATTTTTTAGTTATCTTTATTCAATTGTTTTACTTAAAAATAAAGTAAGTATCAAATTAATCGGCTTAATACTTCTCTCATTCTTAGGAACAGCTTTTATTGCAGCAAATTCTTTCTTTCCAACAATTGGGAAATTAGGAGTAGGGGATCTGTATGTTCTTTTATCAGCAGCTACAATGGCCGCATATAGTGTCGGACGTCAAATGCTATCCAAAGATTTAAACAACCAAGAAATCACTATTGTAACAATGCTTATCGCAGGAGTATCTGGAATAATTTTGGCAATAATTTCAGGAGAACATCTTAATATCTCATCACTATTTAATTACGAAGTTTTAATCGGATTAGCTATCGGTATCTTCTTTAATATTGTTTCAACATTTTTAGGCAATTATAGTTTTGAACATTTAGACGTTGTTGTAGGTAATCAACTCCTTCTTACGGAAAGTATTTTCTCTATAGTCATTGGATACATCTTATATCATGAAATCTTAACAGTTCCAGAAGTTGTTGGGGCAATTATAGTAATAATCAGTGTCATATTTGGAATAAAATTAATTAATAATCGTAGTTAATAAATATGAACTGGCAGGAATTAAACGATAAAATTTATGAAATGCAAAGAATTCATGGACATCCATTATTAGATCCAATCATAAGTGGGGGATGTTTTGAAAATCCTAAAATAGCTTTTGTATTCATGAACCCAACCGCAAGAAATGTCGCTTCATCAAGAGAATGGGCATCACTTAAAGCTCCATGGATTGGGACTAAAAACATTTGGAAACTTTTCCACAAACTTGGTTACTTAGATTCGGACATTAACGATCAAATACAAAAGCTTAAACCCTATGAATGGGATTACGACTTTGCACAAAAAGTATACGACAATATAAAACGCGAGCGATTATATTTTACAAATCTTGCAAAGTGCACTCAATTAGACGCGAAGCATTTGTCAGATGATGTCTTCAGATCTTATTTAAATATTTTCTTAGCGGAGCTGGAACTAATTAATCCAGAAATAATTGTAACATTTGGAAATCAAGTAAGTAGCATTATTCTCGATCAAGAAGTTTATGTAAGTAAACAAAGGGGGCAATCATTTGAATTAAAACATAAAGATAGAGTATATAAAATATTTCCAACTTTCTATCCAGTAGGCCAAGGGCAAAGAAATCTTCCATTCGTAATCGAGGATATCCAAAAGATCAAAGACAAGATATAATAAACTATGGGAAGAAAAAAGAAACAGGAAACTCAAGCAACTCCAAAGAAAACTAATGTTAAAACAAGCTTCGATCTCAGTATATTAGTAATCCTTACTTATATTGCATTATCACTAGGATTTTTATTCAAACCAACCTCAATAACTCTAGTAACATTACTCCCATGGGTAATGCTTTTAACTAGTGCATTTGTTGTATATAAAATTAAGCCGAACACATTCCTTTTAAGCATCTTCTTTTTAGTAATTTCATTAACCTTTGTTATAGAGGCAATAGGGGTATTAACAGGAATTCCTTTTGGAGACTTTTTCTTTCTTAACCATTTAGGTTATAAGGTTGTTGATGTTCCAATTATTATTGCTATTAACTGGTCAATGTTAATTTTCTCTGCCTATGTATTTTCTCAGCAGTTGATTGATAACCTAAATATTGATAAGCGGTTTGTATTACTGCTTACTTCAATAATCGTGACTTTAATTGATTATATTATGGAGCCTGTTGCAGTTTATCTTAGACTCTGGAACTGGAGTTCAGGCATTATTCCAACCACAAATTATCTTTCATGGTTTATCTTCACACTTCTTTGCACAACCTTTATCTACTTCATTACTTGGGGAAAGAAAATAAATAATAGTAAATATATCTTAGCCTTTTTAATCGGACAAACAATATTCTTTACAATAATTAATATTCTAATTATTGCTTAAATTCTCCGTTTACTTTCTCAACAATCTCCTTCAATCTTTTAAAAGAGATTCTAAACACAGCATTATTACTACCTGCTGCTGCAACCACATCATTACTTTCATCAAAACCAGATTGAATATAAATCATAAGTTTATTCTTATGACCAAAAGGGGGAACACCTCCGATAGAATAACCTGTCATTTCCTTAACTTCATCGGCACTTGCCATACGAATATTCTTTGTCGAATAGACATTTTTTAGTTCTTCTAAATCTAATCTTTTATCTCCAGAAACTAAAAAAAGTGCAAAGTTATTGTCAATTTTTACAAGAAGTGACTTAACAATATTCGAAACAGGCACGCCATGAACACTAGCAGCTTCTTGTACGGTATGGGTTGACTCATCTGAAACTATAATATTTATGTCTAAATCATAATCTTTAATGAATTTTGAAAATACCTCTATAGCCATACTATAACCCTAACAAATAATTGTATGATTAATCAACAATGGTATAATGATACAAGATATAGATTGACATTAAAACTGCCCAGGATATGAATAACTCAGACATTTTTGAAAGTAGCAAAGTAGAAGGTTTAAATACCCAAGTATTTTTGATCGATACTTTAAAAGATTTCTTAAAATGGTGGTATATAAAAATACCGGTACAACTAATTCTCAGACTAAGAAGAATATTAACAATAATTGATGACAGCTTTTCAATTTCTCAACTCATCTTAACCTTCTTTGTCCCATGGCACAGAGATTATTCATTTGTAGGATATTTCATAGGAATTATGGCAAGAATTATTATCTTAATCCCAGGATTAATTACATTTATACTCACATTCATAATTTACTTGCTGATAATTATTGCTTGGTTATTAATTCCAATTGTTTGTATTACTTTAACTGTAATTTCACCATTTAATGTTTAAACCTGTTGATAATACAAAACGATTAGCATATGGAGTACACAATCGTGTAAGAAATAAATATGAAATGGTTAAGAAGAACTACCCTTTAATTATTGATAATGAACTCGTTCCTTTCTTAATGACACGAGATAATATCTTTATATCCAATCTTGAAGATCTACAGGGTTTAGACAAGAGGTTTAAGCAGTATAAACTATATCATTCCATAATTAATAGGATTGCAAACATTGTAATTATTCCGGGCATTTTAGTATCAATCATTTACATCTTAAAAATCTTTGGCAATTTCTCATATGTTGCACTTCTTGAAAATATATTACCTGATAATATTCTTAACACTATCTTCTGGTTCTCAACCTTGGGTATTATTTTACTTTGGTATGGCAATTATAGAGAGTTCTTCAAACCTAGACGTATTCCCAAATTACAAGTCTTAACTGATTATGAAGTCGAACAAATTAAAAACAATGAAGTGAAATTTGGTAGATATGCCACAACCTCAACTTCACAATATATTTCCGCAAACACCTTAAACTTCCTAAACACAACTTTGGATGACTACAAATTAAATCCTTTAAAAATGCTTAAAGATTTATTAAAAGAGGATGATGTGAAAATAATTCTCAAAAGAGCAAACCTAGTTCAATTACAAAAATTTGTTGATGATAAAAATATAACAGGGAAAAATATGCCATCATACCCAATTGAGAGCATCAAATCATTAATGATTTATGCGGTTGAAGAAGCACTTCTAACATCTTCAGTTCATATCGAACCTGTACACATCTTTTTATCTTTAATAAAGGTATTTCCTGCTTTAAACAAATTCTTAGAAAGTAATAACTCTTCACTTTGGATTTTAAGAGAAGCTTTAATGTATGAAGAGGGCTTAACAAATAGAGTTACTAAAAGTATTTTTGATCCAGATCAATCATACAATCGAACGGGTGGGATTGGTAGAGAATGGGTCTATGGCTATACCTATATTCTCAGTCATTTCAGTCATGATTTAAACCTTGAAGTCGCAAATGCCCATGATACCTACGGTATAGGACACGAAGATGAAGTAAATGAACTTATCTCAATAATTGGTAGAGTAGGCAAGAGAAACGCGCTTTTAATTGGTGATCCAGGAGTAGGAAAGAGCAGTATGATTAAGGGTTTAGCACAAAGAATAAACACAGGAGATGTACCTCCACAGTTAATTGATAAGAGAATTATTCGCTTAGATCTCAACGGTTTAATTGCATACTCTGGTAAATCTAAGAATGTAGAAACGGTAGTTCAAAGAGCTATTGAAGAGTTAAGTAAAGCTGGTAATACAATCCTTTATATTGATGAACTTCAAGAATTAATTCCTGCAAAAGCAGAAGAATCTGGCCACTCATTAGCAGGCTTACTTCTTCCGTATATCGTTGATAGTAAATTCCCAATTGTTGGAACAACTAACTATGCTAGTTATAAAAAGTACTTCTATACTAATGAATCCTTCCGTCAGTCATTTACAAATATTGAACTCGGAGAGTTAAGTCCTAAAGAAACAATGGAAATTCTAAGAACTAAGATCGAAACCTTAGAAGATAATTTTGGAATATATATAACGATTCCTGCACTAACTGATGCCATTGAATTTGCACAAAGATATGTTCAAGATAGAATGTTACCTGATAGTGCAGTTGATTTGCTTGAATCTGGTTGTGCATGGGTACAGTCAAATAATGTAAAAATATTAACTGGCGAGCATATTGCAAAAGTAACATCACTTCAAACTAATATCGATGTAGCAAGTATAAGTTCAGATGACATTAATGATTTGGGCAATCTCGTTGAAAGAATAAAAGCTAGAGTAGTAGGGGAGGATGAAGCAGTTGAGGCAATAGTAGAGACTCTTAAACGAGCTAAGACTGGTCTGAGAAGTCCTGATAAACCAATAGGGGTCTTCTTATTCATTGGTCCAACTGGTGTAGGTAAAACATATTTAGCAAAAATTGTTGCAGAAGAATTCTTTAAGAGCAAAGAAGATATTGTAAGGATTGATATGTCTGAATATAAAGATGAGGGTTCAGTGTCTAAGTTACTTGGTTCAAGCAACGACAAAAATGAGACAAGTATTTCACTTATTGATAAGGTAAAAGTAAATCCATATACAATAGTTCTGTTTGATGAGTTTGAAAAAGCTAATCCTGAAGTGTTAGATCTCTTTCTACAGTTATTTGATGAAGGAAGACTAACAAGTACCTCAGGCGAAACAGTAAGCTTTAACAATACAATAATCGTTTGTACAAGTAATATTGGTAGTGACATCATCATGGAGGAAGTCTCAAAGAAGAATTTCTTATGGGATGATGTCAAAAATAAGGTTTTAATGAAGTTGAAGCAATCAATTAAGGCTGAATTATTTAATCGTTTTGATTCAGTAGTCATCTTTGAACCTCAAACAATAGACTCACTTGCTCAAGTATCAAATATGATCTTAGAAGAGCTATCATCAAGATTGGACGATCAAGGAATTGAACTTAAATGGTCAGATGTAATTCCTATGTTAATTGCAAATAAGGCCTATGACCCAGCGTTGGGTGCAAGACCAATCAAACGATATGTTCAAGAAAAGGTAGAGGGAAAGATTGCTACAGATATTGTAAATGGAGAAATCAAAAAGGGTGACACAGTTAATATTAAAGAATCTTGGATAATATAAAGATTACTTTAAACAGTTATTTAATCCACTCAGATCACCGACACAGTTTCCATTCTTATCAAGTACAACTACACTTGTAATAGTACTAAATTGCTTCAAAGTTTTTGTAATACTTGTTATAACTCTTGCATCTGAAAGTTCGCCAGCTAATTTAAGATCTTTACAAAATTTCACAGTCGCTTTTTTGCTTTGAATAGTTAATGTAAAGTCTAATGAAGAACAATTGGATGCTCCACTAAGAATAATTGGGGTGTAGTAATACAACATCTGCTCATCCTCTGTAGGTCCTGCTATTATCTGTTCAATACTAGCATTTTCAATTGTTCCGGCATCTAAACCCACAATATCTCTATTTAAAGCAAAGACCTTGCTTGGGTCATCAACAGTGCTTTTAGGGAAATAAACCTTAATTGTCTGTGTTGTAGGATTTTCATTTAGATGTTCATCAGGATTAGTAAAGCTTCTACCATCAGGAGTCATACATCTACTTGGAAAGCTCTCTAAAATTGGATATCCAGCATCCGCACATTCTTTATATGTAGTAATATTCTTAGTGTTTGAAGTTGTATTATTGTTTTTGGTGTTTTGGTATACAAGATAAGCTATGATCGCGAGAAGTACGAAAATTATAACGAGAAGCACAACAAGGATACTTAAAGCCTGTGCTTTTAATTGTTTTACCTTCATTTAGATATATATCTAAACTTATATTACTTATAGTGTATAACTTTTAACAAAGATATTGCAACAACAATTATTTTCCCATATAATAACAACAGTTATAAATTAGTAAGTAAATCTCATGGGTGCACTTCCAAAAAGAAAATTATCCAAAGGTAGACGAAACAGAAGAAGATCACAAGACACATTACCAATGCCAGCAATGAGTATTTGTCCAAAATGCAAAAAGGCTAAAAGACCTCATTTTGCTTGTGAATATTGTGGATTCTATAAAGAATCTAAAAAAACTAATCAAAAAGAAGCTTAAGGAAAATGAAAACTGCTAACGACCCTAGACATTTAGCAAGGCTACTTGCTCTACAATATCTCTTCTCACAAGAT
>DASZTI010000129.1:0-1518 GCA_035548215.1 Candidatus Dojkabacteria bacterium | reverse complement strand
AGCGTCTTGCCCTTTAAACCAAAAGGTATGATAGGAGATATTATTCTTAGGAGCACCTAAGTTTAAATAATCATCTAAAAATATGGCAATCTTATCAAGTATATTAAAACATTCTTTAAAGGATGTTTTTAGTATCCCATTGTAATTGTTAGATACACTATAATCCAATGGGTTAACATATGTTGTTAGTTCATTTAAAAGTGTTAATTCTTTTGATTTATAATGGGAGGCAACTAGGTTGGTTCTTGCTGCTATATATGCTTCTATAATTTCATTAAGCTTCTTTGATAATCTATAATAAGTCTCAGTATCATCAACAGGAAGTATCATAGAGATATATAAGTCATCATAGATTGCTTTCTGTGAATTCTTATCAAAAACCCAACCATTAAGGTATAACTCATTATCTAAGCAATACTTTGTAAAAAAGTTATAAAAAGGCTTGAACCAATACCTTTTTACAGGATTCCTTTTGATTTTTTTGCCTAAGATACCAGCATAAACTAGTTCTATTTTTAGGGCATCATTTTCCTTAGTGAAAGTCTGCAAAGCTAAATTTCCACCTTTGTTGATTATTTCCTTGGGGTATTGAAGTGATTGTTCAATGTAATTTTGTGCAAAAATCTTTAATTCAGCTCTTAAGGTTCTAGAGATATCAGATAAATGCCTAATAGCAATTCCAACATTACCCATAGCCATAGGATCCATGATTTTCCCATTCTTCCCTTTCAGATAACAGTCTAATGCATCAAACTTTCTACCTAACTCTTCATATAAGTTACCAAAGTTAATCCACACATCAGAAGTATTCGTTTTGCTAAGTGCTTCCTCAAAGCTTTGCTTTGCTTTAATTAAATATTCATCACTAAGAAATATATTAAACTTATCACCTTGCTTAGACTGTTCTATTTGATACATATTCATGTATCCGTTTGCCAAATTGTAATGATATTCCCAATGCTCTTTAACCTCTGGGCGATTATTAGCGACTAATTCCATAATATTTACCCCTTGTTCAATCAACGAAGGGTTCTTTGTATGGTACCCATAATCAACAGCTAAACCTGATATCCCATTCAAGATATTAATATCGCTCTCTTTTTCATCAATAACTTCAGTAAGTAAGTTCAAAAAGTCTTTGAACCCGGTATCATAGTCACCTATTTGCAAATAACCTATCTGAGTTTTATGAAATCTTTCAAAGTCCGTATATGTCATATATGTTGTATATACTAAAGTTTAACGATTATATCACTACTAGTAGCCAACAACACGCACTCACAATACTGTATTCTTGACTTTATACCAACATTTTCCTTACACTTAACATGACTAGCTACTATATGTAACTGGTAATTACTGATGCCAGGGAAAAACCCAGCATTAGATCTGCACATAGATTAGATGTGCTATCTAATATGTTTGGGCTTGGCATTGAAAAAGGAAAGAGACAACACAAAAGTACGCAATGTAGACCTAAAGATACTAATAGATGCTGTACAAAACCACTTTAATAAT
>DASZTI010000128.1:0-2026 GCA_035548215.1 Candidatus Dojkabacteria bacterium | reverse complement strand
AAAGAATCTATTAATGGCAAGGCAAGTATTAAAATTGCAGTAGCAAATTTTGCTCCTTGAATAAAAGCTAGGGTAGCAATCAAAAAACCAAAAACTGTTTTACCTGTTGAACCTGAGAATATCTTTGCGGGAGGAAAGTTGAAAATCAAAAATGCGGATAAACCACCGCTCATAATTGCTGAAAGTATTGTAATTAAAACATTATGTTCCCTGATTCCAAGTAGCATTAAAAGAATATATGCAATTAACATATTGCCTTCCATTAAACCATCAGATCCTCCAACCCATTTAACAGCGTTAATACAAAGTATTATCCAAGGAACTATTAAAAGGTCGCCAATAAATATAAATCTCCAATTTAATCCTAAAAAGGATGCATTATATTGCATAAAGTTTAAATTAATAATCCCACCAAATGGGTTATTAATAAATGTAAGATCCGCAACAGATCCAACTATTATTGTAGAGGCAAGTATTTGTAGAGCTAGTTGAATTTGAGGAGGTAGATTTAATGTATCATCTAAAATACCCGCAATACACAGGATCAATAAGGCAACCAACAAGGGAATTGTAATATCGTCAGTTCTAAAGAAAAGTAATAATCCAACAATTAAAGGAATTAAAACCGCTAATCCGCCTAAATATGGAATGCTTTTTTTGTGAATATGCCTTTCTGGATTATCAAATTTATTGGCTTTAACCTTTCTTAAGCTTGTGGGATCATCAGTTATCTTAAATTTGATTGCCAATTGCCCAATTATTGGGGTAAGTAAAAGTGCCGCAAAAAAGGCAATTAATACGATTGGAAGAATCTCAACATATTTTAAATATTGAGTTGGTAAAAAGGAATAAAAACTGTATTTTTGTATTAAAGTTTGTAGTAATTGCGTTGTTTCAATCATATTATCCAATTATTTTTAATAATGAAATTGTTATTACTACTGTAGTTATAGTAGAAATCAAAAGAAAATACAAAACTAAATCCTTATTCCTCTCATAAAATTTATAGCTCATGACATAACTTAAAATCAGAATTACTGCACATGAGATCGGTAATGCATAAATAAACTCGGTTCTTAAAAGCTTGTCTTTATCTATTGTTACCGTTTGTAATATAGGGAGAATATGCGGGAGTTGAGCGAAACGGTTAACAATAATCGCAAACTGATAAATAATTAATGAAAACATAGCTGAAAAGAATAACCAAATAGATAAATCTTTGGCAAATCTATGTAGTTCAAATACTAAAAACCAATCAAAGAATTTCTTTTGTAGATTTTTAAAGCCATTAAAAAAAGAATGCTTTAATCCTAAAGGTAATTGTTTATAAACTTCTTTTTTAGCTGCTTTCTTCTTAGCCATTTCCTATTATACATCAATTAATTGGGATATTTCTAAATAATCTTTAAGAGATAAATCTTCTGGTCTTATACTTTGGTACTTATCTAGTTTCTCATTCCAATACATTTTAAGATTATTCCTTAATGTCTTTCTCGGGTTGGTAAATGCTTGCTTAATGATTTTCTCTAATTTCAATATGTTTTTACCTTCTGCAACGGGTTTATGACTCTTTATGTGTATTAATGCACTATCAACTTTTGGTTGTGGCCTGAAAGCACCAGGCTTAATAACCATTAAAAGCTTTGTATCTGCATAAATATTAGTCATTGTAGAGAGAATAGAAGACTTTCCACTTTGATTTACATAGTCATAAGCAACCTCTTTTTGAATAATAAAAAACATATCTGAAAAAAGTTGTGATTGAACAAAAATTTGTATAATCTTTTTTGAAATATTGTATGGTAAGGCACCGAAACAAACTGTTGGGTGGGCTAAATAGTTTAAATCATTTAGATTAAAATCAAGAATGTCTTCGTTAAAAATCTTTAAATTCGGAAACTTTAGTTTTAAGTCTTTTACAAGCTCATCATCTTTTTCAATTAATGCAATATCTTTTGTTATATTTAATAGCCTTTCTGTAAAATAGCCACCTCCTGGTCCTATCTCAACAATACTTTTAGGTTCT
>DASZTI010000127.1:0-7209 GCA_035548215.1 Candidatus Dojkabacteria bacterium | reverse complement strand
AGATCTTCTGTTCAACGCCATAACCTTCTAAAAGTTCTGGTAAAAAAAGCTTCAAAAGACCAGTCCTTCTCATAAGTTCAATACCAACAGATGGTTGAGGAGAATTCTTAAGCATTTTCATAAATTCATCACGAACCCTTTCCATTGATACCATAGCAGCAACGGGAATAGCCTCCGTTATTGCTTTAAAAGTTTCATCCTCTATCTCAAATTGAAGTTGTGAGGCCATACGACAAGCCTTAAAAGCTCTAAGTCCATCTTCTTTAAATCTCTCAATAGGAGTTCCAACAGCCCGAACCACTTTTAGTCCCAAATCAGTTAATCCATTAAATGGGTCATATATTTCCCACTCTTTTGATTCATTAATACTATCCAGATTTGCAGTTGAAAGATCTAATGCCATAGCATTAAATGTGAAATCTCTTCTTCCCAAATCTTTATCCAAGCTATCAACAAATTCTACTTTTGTTGGCCACCTTCCATCAACATAATCTTCTTCGCTTCGAAAAGTTGTAACTTGAACTTCATGATTTTCACCCTCTTCATCCGTAATAATTGCTGAGATCATTCCAAATCTCTCACCTGTTGCTACAGCCTTAGGAAAAATTTTCAACATTTCATCTGGCTTAGCATTTGTAGCCAAATCATAATCATCTGGTTGAATATTTAATACAACATCTCGCAAAGCCCCACCAACCAAATGACATTTAAAACCCTCCTTATTTAAGATTCGAGCCACAGTTTGCACATAATCTGGTATCAAAAATTTGACTTTCATACCTATATATTACCTAATTTAAAGAATTGTGTATAATGGTCTATGGAAACGTTTAAAAATGTTTTACGCTACCTGTTCGTAGCTATATTTTCTTTTGTTGTTTTCGCTTTGGTTTTAGTGTGTCCCCTAATATTCTCACTATATACAACAGTTATTGACTCTCAAAATGTTATTACTATTTTAAGGCAATCAGATGCCTATTCAACAATTCCTAAATATATCTTCGATCAAGCCGCCCAAGATCAGAAAACACAAAGCAATGGCGGTAAGACAAGTGATGCAGACATAGACCCCAAGGTAATTAGAAAACTTTTAGATCAAAAAGATATTCAAGGACATATTCAACAAATAACAGAGGATGCTATTACTCAATTCTATGCTCAAATGAAAGATAAGAAATCAAATATTACAATTCAAGCAAATGTTTTAAAGATTAAAACGTTGGCATTTACCGCACTCATTCAAATTGAATCCCTCAAGGGGAAAAATGTAAGTGCAGGAGAATTAATTAAATGCACGGTAATCTCACGAATAAATAAAAATACTGGATGTACTCAAGATATTGTTGAAATAAACAGAGGATTTGATACGCAGCTCAAACAATTAGACAAAAATTACAAACCAGGAGATAAGACTTTCAATATCATAAACATACAACAACCCCTACTCCCTGTTTTATATACAAATATATTACTCGTACCTTTCATCCTTATTTTTATGGTTTTGTTCTTTATAGTTCTTAATATCATTTTATTCAAAAACAAAACTAAAGGATTGTTAGAAACTGGCATTGATATTTTAGTAGCTGGCCTCCTTAATTTCGTACTATGGTTTTCATTACATAACAATATTGAAGCATTATTAAAATCAATGAATTTTAATGAAACTTTCATGCCATTAGCTGCGAATACATTAAAAATAGTATTTACAAAACATATCTTCTTTACTTACTGGACAATGATTATTGCATCAACTGTAATCGTTATTTCTATTGTCATTCTAATTATAGTTAACAACAGACATGCTCAAAAACCTCAATAAAGATATCACTATTTCCTCAGTAATACCGCTTTATAATGAGTCCAAAACTCTTGAGAAAGTAATAAAAATTGTACACTCCTACCCATATATACAAGAGATAGTTGCCGTTAATGATGGTTCTACGGATAACACTTTAGAATTATTAAGAAGATTAGAAAAAGAGCTTCCCAAATTAAGAGTAATTGATCAACAGCCTAATCAAGGTAAAGCAGCAGCAGTTGTAAATGGGGTTAAAAATGCTAAAGGTGAAGTAATTATCATGACTGACGGAGACTTACTTACCTTAAAGCATAAACATTTTGACTCATTGCTCGAAGATATATTAAGTGGTGAATATGAAATGACAATCCTAGATAAAGGAAGTGATCGTTTCAGTGCGGTTGGCCCAATTTCATACGCTATTACCCGCCCTTTAGGTGGAGAACGAGCTTTTTGGAAAAAAGAGTTTTTAAAAATCCCAATAAAAGGAGATGAAAGATATGGATTAGAAACACTAATGAACCTTTATTATGTAGATAACCATAAAAAGATAAAAAGTATCTATACTCCAGATCTTGAATCAGTAACACAGCTAAAAAAACAGAAAAACCCTGTAACAGGATTATTTGTTTTAGCAAAAATGGTTAAAGATATGATGAGTGTTCGTGGTGTATCAGGGTATTTACACCAGACAGTAAACCTCGAAGAGGATCGATTAAGTAAACTCTACAATGTAAAAGAAAAAAGTAAATATAAGAGTGGAAAGAAGTTTCTTTCAATAATTATCTTCAGCGCGGGAATGATATTATCTATTCTTACTTTTATTTATTTAATAAGTAAGAATATGATGAATATTAAAAAGCTCATCAAAGGGTCAAAATCCTAGATTCGTATTTTTATCTACTATATTTATCCCCAAATTCTTCTAAATATTTTATGATATTTTTTAGCTCCTTTATATTCTTTTTTATTTCATAAAAAACAACAGGAGGGATTTCTTTTCTATATGTTCTTTTGATTACTCCCTTGGTAACAAGGAATTTTAGCTTTTTAGAAAGAGTTGCTTCGCTAATATTATTAATATAATCTCTGATTTCAAAGTATCTTTTTGGTCCTTCTACAAGCTTGCGAATAATTAAAAGGCATGTTGGATCCCCTATTATTTCGACAGCTTTCATAACAGGACACAATTCTTTATCTAAACTTTTCATTGTTATATAGTAATAAGTTAGTATCTAATACTACTACATAATATGTGATGACTTCAATAGATAAAGTTGTGATAATATTAAAAGGAAGCATCTATTACTTCGTCCTTATCATTTCCTTTATCATTGCCATCATTAAAACTAGCTTCTTCTCTTAAACTTTCCTCAGATACATCATTAAACCGCTTAAACCAATTATTTTGAAGTTTTTGTCGCATTCTTTCTTCATTATTGAGTGAATTCACAACTCTTTGCTCCCCTCTCTTCATCCAATTATGCATATCTTTTTCAGAAGCTACAGAAAACTTAGATTTCTTTGGAGTATTATCAATTTCGGCAGATTCATATGAATAACTATCACGCAATGCTGAAGTCATAAGTTTTACAAAAAAATCTTTAATACTATCTTTACGAGAACCCAATAAGGCCTTATCTCCAATATTTTTAATACCAGGAATTACATGTGAACCTTCTGACTTACCAGTATCTCCAGATTGACCTTTACCAAAGAAGAACGAATACAATCTTTTAAAATCAACTGTAGTTATAACCCTCAAAAGTACAAAACAACCTATTAAAGCAACTGTAAGCTGTGCATAAGTGTTGTGAAGTAATATTTCTGTAGCAGCATTTGTTATCAAAGCATTTCTCTCTACTGATTGAATACTTTGGACTAGTTTTGTAACACTATCTTGCTTTTCTTTTGTACTAACATCAAAAGTAAGATCTTTACTACTTAAAACTCCTATACAACCATTAATTGAATCTGAATCAACACCTTCCTTATCTGAGTAATAATCTTGACATATAGCCTTTAAATCAATGTTAGGATCGCAAATTACAATATGATACAGCCCATTCTCATCAAGGAAAATTTGTATATTATCATTACCATCACATGAAGGATTTCCATCTATAGACCCTGTATTTTCAACATTAAAATACTCGGGAGTGTACAATTCGTTGCTTAGATTTAATTTTTCACCACTATTGAACATATAAACACCACAACTAAATTTGGTGTGGATATTATACCCCTTAGGCCCATAACAGTAAATACTATATACAAAATGGAAAATGGCGGAGAGGGAGGGATTCGAACCCTCGATAGACTTTCGCCTATGACGGTTTTCAAGACCGTTCCATTCGACCGCTCTGGCACCTCTCCTTAAACAAAGGATTTTATCAAAATATCGCTAAAATTGATACATTAAACAGGTTGAGACTTTGTAAAAACTTTTCGAATTACATCCTCCAAACTCATTTCATCAATCTGCAAATCTTCAATTTCAAAACTTTTTAATAATTTAGCAGAAACATTAGTTGCATCTTCTCTTAAAACAGAAAGAATAACATGATCGCCTGTATGCTTAACTACCTCCCCTAGTTTCTTTAAATCACTCTTTAAAATCTTTTGAGTAGGAATAAATGAAATATGCCTATATTTAACATATTTACTAACTAAACTGTCTAATTTCCCATCATACAATATTGTTCCCTCATCAATAATAATGACTCTTTTACAAAGCTCTTTAACATCATCCATATAGTGACTTGTAAGAATAACTGTAGTGTCATACCTACTATTATATTCTTTAAAGAAACTTCTAAGTTTCTTCTGCATAACAACATCAAGTCCAATAGTCGGTTCATCAAGGAATATAACCTCAGGGCTATGCAAAAAGGCAGACATTAATTCACATCTCATTCTTTGTCCTAATGACAATTTTCGAACCTGAATGTCCAAAATATCTTTAATTTCTAAAAGTTCTGAAAGTTCATTATATTTCTTCTTATATTCATCATCGGGAATTTCATATATGGCCTTATTTAATTCAAAAGAATCTTGAGCAGGCAAATCCCACCATAATTGATTTTTCTGCCCCATTACCAAGGCAACTCTTTTTAGATATTCTCTCTGCCTTTCCCATGGAGTATACCCAAGAACTTTGACCGTTCCAGATGTAGGATAAAGAAGACCGGTCAAACACTTTAAAGTTGTTGTCTTCCCTGCCCCATTTGGTCCTATAAATCCAACAAATTCTCCTTTATTAATATCAAAAGAAATATCATCAACAGCTTTAACCTCAGTATATTTTCTATTAAACAATGACTTAACAGAACCTAATAGTCCTTTATCTTTTTTATATACTTTGAAAGTCTTTGTAAGATTTTTTACAGAAATAACCTTTTTCATAATTTCATTCTATCATAACAATTCTGTTTTAAGGAAATGATTTTGACAAAAATTTCAACTATTTATATAAGCCATCAAAGCTTTTTACAAATTTAAAAGAAAAGCATACAATTACATATTATTTCAGACCTAAATAATCAAATGCAAAACATTAAAAACCTTTTCAAAATTGCAATTATAACCCCATTATTATTTTTAATACTTAGTATTAACACTAACAATGTTCATGCTGCTATTAATTCTGAAACAATAAAAACATATAACCTTACAGCAGGTGATTTCAAAATTGAAGATTTCAATTATCAAAACAATACAAAATCAACTCAAATAATCAAAGTTTCAACTTACACTTATGATTTAAAAAATGGTGCAACAACAACAGATACCCCAATGGTTACAGCATCCCAACCTAATATCACTTTAAAAGCTGGTGAAGATACCACAATTAAATATTTAATCTCAATTCCTGAAACACAAAAGATCGGAACTTATTATAATGTATTGGTTGTAAATGTATTAGCTAAATCTACTTCGAAAATTAATACCGAGAACACATTCATACAAGAGAGCATGGCTCAAGAAATGGCAATTACCTTTATGTTAAATATTGAGAACTCCGAAAGTACTTATATAAAATCATTTGTTAAGGATAGCGATACTCAATTAATTGTTGAGAATCCAGGATTTCCATATATATCACCAATGACAATTAAATATACCTACACTAATAAATCACCTTTTGTGTTCGCACCAAACGGCAAGGTTGAAGTATTTGAAAGTGGAGCATTACTCCCTGCCAATACTTTCGATGTAAATGTCGAGAAGAAAAATGTTTATCCAAATGAGAACATTTCACAAACATTTACCGTTGATATTTGGAATAACCTATCCAACATTATTACTTCAAAGAAGGTATCTATTAAAACTTACAATGGCAGTACTGATACATATTTCACAAATGAAATTGACGTCAGTATTCTTCCACAATTAATCGCAGTTGCAGTCTTTGGCGTATCAATAATAGTTCTATTAATTGTATTAATAGTTAGCTTAATAAAAGGAGCTATTAATCTGTTTAAGGGAAAGAAAGATATGAAAGAAGCTATAACTGAGAAACAGTCTTAAAGTTTAGCTTTGCAACATTTACTAATTCTTTTTCGCCATATGTCTTTAAGAACTCCTTTCCTGCATCTATTACATGTGTAGCACCATATGGAAACACCATATCATATTTCTCCGACATAGTTTTCATTGCTTGAATAAAGTAATATCTTGCAATAATTGAAGCCATTGCGACAGTAATATCTTTAGATTCTGCTTGATGGAATTGTTCCATATTGTACTGTGAAAGATGTTTAGCTAATCTCCCCTTGTTACTTGAGAACTGATCTATTACGATTTTATTGTATTCAATTCCTCTATTACTTAGTTCTCTTACAAATTCTTTGATATTATCTCCATGTAACTCTGCTAACACTAACGCAATATTTTTTGCTTTAAGTATTCTTTCATTATATTCAACAGGATTCAACGTCCACACCCTATATAATATCTTCTCTTGTATTTGATTATATATCTCAGCAATGCGTTTATCTGAAATTTTCTTAGAATCAGTTACTCCAAGACCTTTTAGAAGTGAAAGATTTTCTGTACTTACATATGCAGCGCAAACTATTAAAGGACCAAAGAAATCTCCCTTACCTACTTCATCCGCTCCAATATGAGGGATAAAACTTTCATCAATCCCCCCACCCTGAACTCCAACTCCACCAAGACCATTAAAACCATTTAATGACTGGACTATACTAGAAATGTTAAGGCCTTGTACAACAACTTTTCCTGAGGTATAGATTGAAATATAAGTTCCATCCTTTTTATATTTTCCAAACATGTATGGATTAGGATCTGAAACAGCCCCAAAACCTTGATCCAAAAGAAATTGGTCATACTTTTCAAACTCATCTTTCTGGATTTTTATTGTTTCAGTTTGCATATTACTTTTATTA
>DASZTI010000126.1:0-3765 GCA_035548215.1 Candidatus Dojkabacteria bacterium | reverse complement strand
TCTAATTCCGCATCACCCATGAACAGATATTTTTGAGCATTAACTTCTATCAAAGTTATGACAGATGAATTGTTTAAATTAGAAAAATGCTGACACCTATCAGAAACCTTTGAATAGTCAATGTTTTTTAAAACTCTGTCTAGTACATTTATTCTTACATAATCAGTATATACAATAGGAACTTTCTGATCAGAAAGTTTTTTAATTAATAATTTATATTCTGGACTATTTAAACAAACATTATTCATCACAAATTTATCTATATGATAATAATCAAGAACTACTAAGAGGCCTAAAAGATGATCAGCGTGTAAGTGAGTAAGAATAACAAGATCAATATTACGATCACCACCCATATATTTACCAATTTCGTGTATTACATAATCCCCAGGACCGCCATCTATAAGTAGTTTATATGATCCTAGACTAACTAAAGCACTATCACCTTGTCCTACTTTTAAATTAACAATAAAATCATAACCTTGTATATTTGTATAAAGGATATTAGCCAATATTAGCAACGTCATGGTCATTATGCGAACCAGCCTATTTAGTACCCTATTACTAATCATATTTACTTAGTCTCATTATTTAGAATATAGAAGTATTTATATGTCATGAGCATGCTTATAAACCCTAGAGTAATTAACACAATTAACGATAAACCTGGCGATATGGCCCAGAAACCCCATTTCAAATCACCAAAACTATAAGTTATGTATACAAACGGCTTTAATAATTGTTCAATTAGCATAAATATGAACCTAGAAATCGTTTTTGAAACCTGAAATATTATTATTCCAACAACACCAAGCTCCATAATATTGTCTAAGAAACTCAAGACGACAGAATTAATGGGTAAAGATATTACTGAAAAAACTTTAAAAGTGTAAATTGTAATGCCTAATGTCCCAATATTAGCTGACAATGTAGTTAATAAACTTTCAGGAAGCTGTGGAAGATCTTTTATAAGTACTTTATTAAAGAAAACTAAACCTAAAGTTGCCCCCATTGATAATAGAAAGCCAATATCATATATAATTTTAGGATTGTATATCATCATAATTACTACTGTTAATAAAATAATCTGAAGAATACTTACCGGCATCCCCAATAACTCATACATCCTATCGATTACATACATTAAAACTGCACGAAAAATTGATGCACTTACTCCAGCAAGAATTAAGTAAAGAAATAGCATGAAAATTGAAATAATTACCCGAATCTTTTTAGGCAAAAAATATAAAAAACGTTCAAGGATAATAGTAATTACATTTACATTATAGCCAGAAGCTGCAATTACATGTGTCGTTCCAGTTATTTTGAATGCTTCTTCCATTTTAGGACTAAATGATCTATTCTCACCCCACACAATACCTATAAGTAAAGATGCATAAGGCTCATTCATATTCTGTTCAATAATCCTAAATGTTGCGTGTTTGAGTGAATACAGTTTCCAAAGTAGACTTGATGAATTATCTTCACATGAAAAAGATGATACTTTCACATCGTAAAAGATATTTTTAGAATAAAAATACTGAAAATATTCCGAACTTCTATCAATTATCTGCAAACTTCCTTTCAAATGACAAATACTGTAAGGGATATAAACAGGATATCGACTTCCTCTAACCCTTAGAGTTAGATTGTCCGAATTATTCTTAACAACATAGGTGACAAACTCATTATTTACATCTGCAGGTTTAGTAATTGTGACATATAGATCAATAACAGAAGGATTATTCGTATACTTCTTTATAATTTGACTCTCAGAAAAACTTCCAATGAGTAACCTGATACAAATAATGCTCATTGCAAAAAGTATATAAACTAAAAATTTAATTTTAAAAAACCTGTTCAATACAAGAACCGAGAAAATAACGGTAAAAATGACTACAAATGAGGCTAAGTAATTCCAATCAAACAAGGTAAAAACAGCTATTATTTCAGTAATAATAAATATTAGTCCAAAAACAAAAATTTCAGTGTTTAAAAATCTCGAAAGAATAAATTCATGCACCTCTTTGATAGATCTGAAAATAACTTTAATCCTATATACTAAACCCTTCATTACAAACATACAGAAGACTTGATGTTATCAAACACTTTATCCCCTATTCCAGATACATTTTTCAAATCGTTAATTGATTTATAAGGTCGAGCATCTATAATTCTTTGAGCAATTGAATCACCAATTCCTTTCAAAGTATTTAATTGAGCTAGTGTTCCATCGTTTATACTCACACAACTACTTCCACTTCCACCATTTGACTGATTATTTGAGCCTTGTGAGGTATTAACACCTTTAACTTCATATGAAAAATTCCTAATTTCACATGACATATCGTTTAAATACGGTACATATATCTTTTGATTCTCTTCAATTAATGCCGAAAGATTTATTTTTTGCTCAACATATCGTTGTGCATATAATTTGTTAAAGCCCTTTGCTTTATTAATCACATCTATCAACCTAGACCCAGAGTTAAGACAGTAAACTCCAGGATAATTAACCGCACCACTCACATCGACATATATATTACAGTTTCCTAAATCACCTAGTTTGACCTCAGTTGTTTCTTGAGAAGAATTTGCGATATCAATAATTCTCTGATCTTGATGGATCACTAATGACAACAGATAAAAAGAGAAAAATCCTAAAAGGAAACAACTAATATTTAACAATAATGGTTTGAATGATTTCAAACCCTTTATTTGTTTTTTTAAATTTACATGCAGAACATTCATATGAATATCCTACACAATAGTTATGAAAACAAATTGAACGAAAAGATTTATTAATTAATTTTCAATAATCTTTATAGTTTTGATCGTAACTGGAGAGATTGGCTTGTCATTATTATCAACTGCAACATTCTCAATAGCATCAACAACTGAAAAGCCAGAAGTTACTTTACCGAAAATTGTATATTTCCCATTTAATGAGGCCTGATCATGGAAAGTTTTTGATGTAATAAAGAATTGTGAACCATTTGTATTTGGCCCAGAGTTAGCCATAGCTAATAAGTATGGTTCAAAAGTCATATCATTAATCTCGTCTTTGAATTTATAACCAGGACCACCTCTACCATCTCCCTGAGGGTCACCACCTTGAATCACAAAACCTTTGATAACTCTGTGAAAAATGACACCGTTATAAAAACCTTTCTGAGATAATGTCACAAAGTTATTTACAGCAATTGGTGTAGCTGTTTCGTAAAGATCAACAGTTATGTCACCCAAATTTGTCTGAATTGTTGCTTGGTAATCAACACCACTTTTTAAAATCATAGTTGGACCATTCAAATTATTATCTGTAACTATACCATTTAAACCGTTTCCACCCAAGGTATCACTTAATGTCCATGCCCCACCATAATTTAATGAGATACCGATAATTATAGCCATTATCATAACTCCTAAAACAGATAGTAAAGGTTTCTTATTATCTTTAACGATATCCATGAATGATGATGCCATAGTTTACAAATTCTAATTTAACATTAACATTATAGCTTATTTATTTTTCAATAGTAAGTTGGTATTCACAAATTTATGAATACCAACAAACTAACTAGTCTAAAAATCCTTAAACAACAATATTTAAGATCTTTCTTGCGACATAAATAATTTTCTTTGGTTTACCTTCAGCAAGATATTTAACCATATTAGTATCTGCTTGTACCTTCTTCATTACCGACTCCTCATTATCTTCATCAGTAACTTCAATTTTTCCTCGTACTTTTCCATTTATTTGAACTG
>DASZTI010000125.1:0-1989 GCA_035548215.1 Candidatus Dojkabacteria bacterium | reverse complement strand
AATTCATTCCTTCCTCATTAGTCTTATCGTTATCCTCTGAACCTTCATTTTGAAATTCCCTCATATGATCTTCAACTTCCCCATTGTTATCACAAAACATAGTCCTTTTATTAACAATTTAATATTGTTAACCGATATTGTATACCTGAAAATATAATATAACTAGAGGATAAAAAGTCCTTTAAAAAAAACTATTTCTTTAACTCTTCCCAAAGCTTCTTTTCTTTACTACTAATCTTCCTTGGAATTTCAAGATTTATCTTTACATAATGATCACCTCTTCTATCACTATTAGAATTGCCAATAATATGAACACCCTTATCTTTTATTCTAAAAATTGTTCCTGATTGAGTACCATTAGGAATTTTAAGCTTAACCTTCCCATCAATTGTTTCAACCTCAATAGTATCTCCAAGAACTGCTGAGTAAACAGATATTTCTTCTGTAGAATAGATATCATTTTCTCTTCTTTCAAACTTTTCATGAGGTTCAACTTCAAGTTCAATGTATAAATCTCCAGAAGAAGCATTATTCTTTGCCATATTGCCACCACCTCTAAATCTAAGCATCATGCCATCATACGCACCCGCTGGTACTCTTATCTTTATAGTTTCCTCTTTACTTACAACTCCATTTCCATGGCAGATTTTGCATTCTTTCTCAGGAACCTTTCCAGTACCATTACATACTTCACACTCGCTAACAAAAGACATTCTTCCTAAAATACTGTTTTGAATTTTTTGAACTCGACCACTTCCTTTACAATTTTCACATTCTTTTACCTTTTTATTTTCACTTCCCGTTCCATCACACTTCTCACATGTAACATATCGATCTATTTTTAATTCATATTCTCCACCTTTCATTGCTTCCATGAAGCTTAACTTTATACGATATCGGACATCACTTCCTCTATCTTCTCTTGATCTTCTTTGTTGATTACCACCAAAACCAAAGTCAAATCCACCCATATTTCCCATATCTCCTCCAAAGAATTGACTGAAGATATCTCCCATATCCATAGCTCCATTAAAGCCATTAAAACCTGAGAATCCTTCAAAACCAGCACCACCAGCTCCAAAACCTTCTGTTGCAGCATGACCATACTGGTCATATGCTTGTCTTTTAGAAGGGTCGGATATTACTTCATATGCTTCTTGCACTTCTTTGAATTTCGTTTCAGCATCAGGTTCCTTGTTTACATCAGGATGATATTGCTTAGCAAGTTTCCTATATGCTTTTTTAATTTCTTTTTCTGAAGCATCTTTTTTAATACCTAATACTTCATAGTAGTCTCGTTTTTCCATAACGGTTATTTTAGCAGACCGATTGGTTATTTGCTAGAGATGTATGTGTTTGTAGACAGAGGAATGTTATAGGGTTATACTTTGAGATTAACTTTTTCGAAAATAATATGCTTCAGTCTATAAGTACAGCCCAAACTACCCCAGAATTTATTTCTTTACCTAAAGAATATTACCCCGCAATTAATGATAAAAAAGATCCAAGAATAAGTGCACTAATCTACTCATTTGGCCTTAAAGTCGAAGCAACAGTTCTCAGCGGGCTCGAATATATTTCTACTGATGATCCTAGATATCTATGTTTCATTAGAATCATATCTTTACAAGAGCCCGAGGTCCTAGGTTCTTTTGCAATAGAAAATAATGAAGGGAATTATGTCCTATCAAATACTCCACTTAATATATCTGGTGACTACCACGACGGGGTTTCTTGCAGAGCAAAAATGAGTTCTAACCGACAAGTTGAGGGCCTTTATGTTGGTGCAATAAAAGATAATAATTTAGTCTAAAACTTATGAATTCAGTAACAGTAGGTGTAGAGTTTCCTTCAAAAGAGGAAAACAAGTATACAGAACGAAGAATAGAATTACAGAGATTTTTACAAGAATGGCTTCATTTTTCACTTGAATCTATAATTCCTAAAGAGGATCTTTACTATGAATATTCAGGAGAAAGTGATGAACCT
>DASZTI010000124.1:0-7801 GCA_035548215.1 Candidatus Dojkabacteria bacterium | reverse complement strand
GCTACAAAGCCAAGTTCCTTTGCATCTGCAAAAGAAGCATTGATTCGAGCGAGATTTAATCCTTGATCAATGAGGTCTTTTAGTACATCTTCTTCCCAAGAAGCAGGTCCAATAGTACATACGATTTTTGTTTTTGCGTGGGCAGTCATTTTCGTGATTGAAAAATATTACTTACACTGTTAGTATATTTAATATATTTATACTTAGCAATATATTACTATGAAAAAAACTGTCTTTTCATTCTTACTTAATATCTTCATCTTAAATACGACATTTTTAGCGTTTACAGGTATTAAGTTACCAGCTGATTTTATATATTGGTGGACAGTTATGGGTATTTTGTCTGTTGTAATAGCTCTTCACAAGCCATTCTTGAAATTCTTAACAGTTAAAAGGAATTTCATAACGGTATGGTTTGCTTCCGCAATTCTTCTTGGTTTTGCCATGTATGTTTTGAATCTCTTTGTTCCAGGTTTTGTCATAGGACATTCCTTTATCAAAGGTATGGATTTAGGTATTGTTACTATTCAAGATATTAATTTAGACATGATCTTTACATTAGTAATTTCCTCACTTCTAACTTCATGTGTTATTTCTGTTATGGAATTTCTTAGAAGTTCAGATTCTGATGATTAGTTAATTTTTTGGTATAATACGGGTATGATTCAATGGTTATACATAATTCAGATTGTTGTATCAGTACTTTTGGTAGTATCAATACTTTTGCAAAATCGTGCTGAAGGTCTTGGCTCACTCTTTGGTGGTGGTGGTGAGATCTTTAGAACAAAGCGAGGTTTTGAAAAATTCCTTTACAATTCTACAATTGTTTTAGGAATCGTTTTTGCTGTGCTATCACTAGTTATTGTTAAATACAGCAAGTAAGTATATGAATATACGAGAATATATTTGGAATTATCCAATATACATAATAAGGTTTATTAAAGCGACGGCGCCAGTAAGCTTTGTTTTGATGTTTATAAGTGTTTTCATGTTAGTTCTCTTACCTTTAACTAACCTTTCACTAGTTAATAGCTATCTTAAGCCACATTCAAAAGATTCGTTAGTTGAAGGAACAATTGGTTACATTACTTCTCTTGATCCCCTATTTTTGCCTGTAACACAATCAGATAGAGACTTAAGAGAGCTTATGTTTATGAAACTTGTTGAGCTTGATGCTAATGGCAATCCTCTTAGTGGAATTGCGAACTCATGGAGTGTTTCTCAAGATGGTCTTCATTACACTTTTTATTTAAGAAAAGATATTGTATGGCAGGATGGTGAACCTGTTACTGCAGATGATGTTGTATTTACAGTTGATACAGGTAAAGAGATTGCTACACAGTTTAATCAAGATACTATCGGAACATTGTTTAATGGTGTGAAGGTTGAAAAGCTCAGTGATTATTCAGTAATGTTTACACTTGAAAAGAAGAATGTTTCCTTTTTTGAAACGGCTTCTATATACATTGTTCCTGAGCATGTTTTGAACGGTATTTCTGTGAGAAGAATCTACGACAATAGATTCTCACAATATCCAGTAGGTAATGGTCCTTATGCGATTGTCTCAAATAGTGGTGATGAGGTTGTATTAAAAGCTAATGATTTATATGTTTATGGTGCCCCTAAGATTACTAACTTTACATATGCAATGTTTAGTACCAAGCAAGATCTTGAAGTCGCTTTTAGAAATCAACAGATTGATTTGGTAAGTAATGTTTTGTTAAGTAATATGCAATATATCTCTGAGTATAGTTCTTTATATAATGTTAATGAAGCTGTAATGCCTTTTAGAAGAAAGATTATCTTCTTTAATACAAGGCTTCAGAAACTCTCTAGCAGTAACTTAAGAAAAGGTATTAGTAGTTTAATTGATCGTGCCCAGCTTATTGGTCTGTCGAATCTTGATGGCAAGGTTTCCCAAACTATTTATGACTCAACTTCACAATATTTTAATACTAGACTTAAGTTTGTTGGTTTTGACCCAGCTCAAGCTGATGCACTTTTAAAGAAGGATGGGTATAAAAAAGTAAATGGGTATTATGTTGATGTCGATGGAAAGATTTTGTCATTGCGTCTTACATATGTTGATAATGAAACTAATAATTCAATTGCAAATACTTTAAAGAGTCTCTTAAATGATCAGGGTATCTTGCTTGATGTAAATGCTCAAAGTTATGACCAAATGACAAAAGAAACGCTTGCTACTAGAGATTATGACCTTCTTTTGTATGAAATTGAAAATACAATTGACCCAGATCAATTTGATCTTTGGCATTCATCCCGTGTTGACTATCCAAACCTTAACCTCGCAGGATATAAGAGTAATAGAGCTGATGTTTACCTTGAGAAAGGAAGAGTCTTGGACAAGTTAAAGGATAGACAGACTGAATATTATAACCTTCAAACAGTTATAAATAATGATACTCCAGTTATCTTCTTATATGAACCTCAGTTTGTTTATATTGTAACTAAATCCTTACATGGAGTTGATTTAAAGGGACTTAAGTTCCCTGAAGAGAGGTATTTCAATATATATAAATGGTCACTGCAATAATTTGCCAGGGTGGTGAAATTGGCAGACACGCTACGTTCAGGTCGTAGTCTCCTTTAACAAGAGGTGGGGGTTCAACTCCCCCTCCTGGCATATTAGCTTATTGCTATTGGAGTTACGGATATATAGCCTGCCATCAATGCATTTGTATCAATCTCTAAATCCGCCTTACTAAAATCGATGTTTATATAGTCTTGTTCAGGATATTTATAAGTATGTTTCTCCTTATCTATTTCAACAGGGAATTTATAATACTTGGTTATATCTTTTTGAAGTTTAGTTATCTTAATCTTGTCTGTTGGGTTAAATGGCAAGTTTATATTTACAAATTCCTTTTCCCAACAGTTTTTCTCAATACATAGTTCAATAATTTGCTTAATCATGCCACCCGGATATATGAGGAGTTTGCTCATATCACTATTACTTTTTTCTTTGGCATACCAATCTGCTTTTTGTGTGACCCAACTAATAATTAATGCGTGTGGTGCTATGTTGGTTGCGATACCTCTAAAAGCAGCACCAAATGTTCCAGAACTATTTATTACATAACCGATATTCTCGCCCCAATTTAAGCCTGAAATGATGAGGTCGAAGGAATTACTTCCAAAATAACCTTGTGCAAACTCCATTGCCTCAGCAGGTTTGCCATCAACCCAAAATGCTTTAATGCCATTAACCTCTGTTTCTCCCCATGTTTTCTCTTGTAATGACACTCCTCCACCTGTTCCACTTTGTTGTTCTTTAGTTGCAACGATAGTTAATTGATGATCCTTTTTTAGAAGGTTTATCAGAAGTTGTATTCCAATTGAGTCGTAGCCATCATCACCTGTGAGCAGAATTTTCATAGTTAATTCGTTTCGTTAACAGTAACTTTATTAGATTCTTCTTTATATGTAATCGCTTGTGCGACTGCAAGTCCAAACGATTCAAGAATTTCTTTAGCACTATCAAGAGTTGTGTTAGGGTCTTGAACGATAACAATCAAAACCTTAGATGGAAAGTCTATTTTAGTAGGCATCAATCCTTTTTTAACTAATGTCGCTTCAAGTGTTGTTATAAATGTACTATCTTTATCATAAACTTCTTCATAATTTGTTATTGTGAACTGATAAATTGTAAGCTGATACTCTGCTTTAGCACTATCCATATTATTTCTTAGGTTTTGAAGTTAATGTTACACTGATCTGTTTTACTAAGTTACCAGTAGTACTCTCACCTTTCTTCTTGTCTTTACTTGGTTTTAAGGTTTCCTTACCACCTTTAGTATCTGGGTCGTCTTCTTTATATAACTTTAGGAAGTCTTCTTTTGAAAAGGTCTTTTCGCCTTCTTTCTTGTCTTCTTTTGACTTCTTTTCTTTTCTCTCTTCATTTTTCTTGTCACTAACTTCTTCTTTAGCTTTTTGTTCAATCATTGGTTGTTCTTTTGTATTTTCTTCTTCTCGTGTATTTGATAGGTTGGTTTTTGCTTCCTCTGTTGTTGTTTCAATTTCTCGATTACTATTACCACCCTTAGCTTTCTCTAACTTCTCTCGTAAGGTCATTTTCTTTTGTGATTGAACTTCTACTTTTTTACCATCTTTTGTATTAAGAAGGTTGTTAAATACATGCTCTAATTTCTTATCGTTTTTGTGATTAATTAATTGATGAAGAATTGTTGCAACTAAAAACCCTATTACAAGAAGTAGTAATGAGAGATAAAGGAGATCAGGGTTTTCTTTAATGTTCTGAATAAGATTGGATGCAGTAATAAGACCAAATGAGAATCTAATTGGAGCTAAATCGCTGGTTGTTGGCTTTGTACCAGGTGCAGATTTAAGTTCAAATACAAGTGGAGATGAAAGTGCACTAGCATAACCTGACATTTCAGTTATACCAATAACATTGTAGATACCATAATCAAATTTGCCCGCAAAAGTATATGTCCAAGTACCATCGTCTAGAACATTAACAGTTGCTGTATAGTTCTTAACACCTGAGGACATATATAATACGATTTGAGAGGCTGCAAGGGCTGTTCCCTTTAAGGAAATAGTGTCTGTCGATACTTTGTCAGGAGCCTGTACAACCGGTGTTCTAGGAAGGATTATAATTGTTTCATCAAAAGTCTGAACAGTATTTTGATCATCAGTAAAAGTAAAGGTTAATGTATGCTTTCCAATTCCAAGAGATGGTAAAGTATAAGGGGTTTTAATCGTTTTAGTTGTTTGGCCATCAATTTGAAGTTTTACACCTTTCCCTGCTTTATCAGTGAATGTAATAACATAGTTAGGATTATCTGTTGTTGTTGGGATTGAAAGATGAAGTAATTGCTCAAAATGTTGATTTCGAGTAAGAGTTGTTTCTGTTGTTGTAGCTGCTACTGTTGGGTTACTTGCTTGTACATCTGCTGCTAATACTGACAATGGGAAAATTGTTAAAAAGAGAATTGTATTTAGGATTATTAATAGTTTTTTCACAATGTTTGATTATTTATTTTATCTAATCGATTGTAATATTCTATCCTTTAATGATCCTCCTGCCAACTGTAGTAGATTGTTAGCATCCAGAGTTAAAGGTATTACATCTGTAGCGATCATCTTACCATTATATACATATACTTTAAGAATTAAAGATCCGTTTTTCCTTAGTTTATCAAGGTTTGAAGGCATAAAGCTGCCTAAACCGTATGCCACTAGGCTTACTGAGTTGTTTTGATTATTTGAATTGCCATTATCATTGTTAATACTTAATTTTTGAGGAATTAAGGAATTAGTTCCAATTACAATATCTGCTCCATATTGAATGGCTTGCAATGCAAAGTCTTTTTGATATTGCAGGAGAGTTGTTCGATCTTCATATCCCCATCCCATATCAACAACGACTATATCTGCCTGTTTTTTGGCATTTTGAATGTCTCTTTGAAGAATGGTGCTATCAATATTGGCGCTTCCAGGTTTGGTTTTTGTTGCATAATAACTGAAAGGATAAAGGAAGTTGTATCCTAAGAAGGCAATTTTGTTACCATTCTTTTGAACTATTACTGGGGTATTAGATTCGGTTGAATTATTGCCTCCGCCATAATATTTAATGCCATTCTCTTTGTATATTTTTAAGGTATTTGTATATGCATCTAAACCATAATCCAAGATATGGTTCCCATTTACACCGACAACAGTTGTGTTTAGTTTTGTTAGGATATCAATGTATTTAGGCTTACTACATAAGAAATTAGAGAGCTTGTTTTGAGTACAGTTATCTGTAAATGTATTTTCATTGTTTATTTGCAAGATATCAGTGTTTAACAAAGTAACAAGAAATGGATTTAATAGATACATATTGTCATTATGTGCGGTGTAAATTGCATCTTGCTCACCGCTTCCAATACTTGATGATCCTGTTAAAATTATTGAAGTTAGTTTACTAGGATCATAGTTGTTAAATTGAACTTGTTTGTTTAAATAATCAGTTATCTGTTCGAGTTCTTTTTTGTCTTCATCTTTAATCCAATAGGTATCAATTAATGGATATTTAACACTATTAAAATCTTTACTGAGTGGACTGTTACCATCAATACTAATTAAAGAATATCCGGCTGTTAATTGTTCAAAAGGAATGATGGCAATAGAATTATTGTTTGTTTTATTTAACATATTGGAGATGTTATCTGTTGTTGTAGTTACCTGCCCTACTCCCATACTAAACTTTGTTCTTAGGTAATTATCAGTTTTACTATCCCAAACTGTTGTGTATTTAGTTTTGCTTATAGCTTGATTGTTTAGAATTGTATTGAATTGATCTAAGGTTACATTTGATAGTGTGTTGTCATATCTTTTAGCCAAGACATATATTTTTGAGAAAATCTTTTGATAGTCATTGGGATCTGAAACATTTCGACCAATATAGATGTCACATGTTCCATTACTATTGATAGTGTAATTATTGGTGTCATAGCTTGCTATAACATCTGCGATGTCTTGTACCACATTATTTGAGATACAAATGGTTCTTTTGGTTGTGGTTGTATCTGTTTGTGGATCTTTTTTAGGTAGTTTGTTGTATGAAATAGCAGCAATGAGGAGTATTACAAGAATAATTAATGTATAGATTAATATTGTGAATGTAAATTTTCTTGTTTGTTTGTCAGTGTAGTGATGAACGATTGGCATATTACTTTGTTACTAGCTTGTCGATGAAGAGTACTCCTTGTAAATGGTCGTATTCATGTTGGATGATTCTTGAATTCCATCCTGTTAATTTTTCTTTATGTTTTTTGCCTGTTCGATCTAAATATTTTATTCTGATTTTCTTTGGTCTTTCTACATAGCCGGTTACTTCAGGAATGCTTAAGCATCCCTCTTCTGCGATTTCTTTCTTATCGTGTATGTATTCAATTTCTGGGTTGATGTATTCTTTGAATTCATTTGTGTCTAAATCAAGTGATACAAATGCATTTATAGGGTTACCCACTTGTATTGCTGAAAGTCCTGCTGCTTCCCATCCATTTTTTAACTTGGTGTGTTTGACTGTATAGAGTAGCTGGTCTAAAAAGTCTTGAAACTTTTTTGAGAGTACTTCTTCTTTGGTTAAATCTTTGGATTTCGTTCTTAGTAGTTTTTCGTCTTTTTTAATTGTTATGATTTTTAACTTTTTCATATTGTTGTATTATATCAAATATATTAGGAATTTTGATTATATGCATATCAATCCAGATACAAAATTTGTTTTACAAAAGATGTCAGTTAAAGATGGTTTAAGTGTTCCAGCGATAAATCATTTAGAAGAGAAAGTTAGTTTTGATAGTAATGATACGATTGAAGGTTTTTATGTTATGAATATGGATGAAACCGTATCATCTGATGAAGGAGAATATACTATTGATTCTCGAGTTATGGAGCGAGGAGGTACATCGATGGTCTTTAAAGGTCGAAATAAAGAAGGAAAGCCAATTGCGGTTAAGATTGGTGAACCGTTTTTCTACAATGATGATGTGTTTGGAGATTCTGCTGAAAGTGTTTTTATTAGAGAAGCATTGGTTGCTAAGCAATTGAAATTGCAACATCCAGACTTATTGATCCCCGATGTTTTAGATTACACTGTTGTTACTGTTGATAGTACTAACTTAAAAGGCGATAGAAATGAAGAAGATGATTGGGAGGCACAAGAATCTTGTCCTGCGTTAGTTACTCAATGGATTGATGGGGATAAATTGTATGATAATTATGGAGTTCATCGATTTAAAAATAGTGAAGAATTAATTGAAACTTTTGAAAA
>DASZTI010000123.1:0-3332 GCA_035548215.1 Candidatus Dojkabacteria bacterium | reverse complement strand
TTTTTTCACTATCATTCATATTTAGTAGGTATAGTTTTAAATCCCCTTTCTAATGTAGTTTTAGTATACATTATACTCGGGAATATTTACACTTAAAATGATTTTACAATCTGTGAAAATACTTCTGGATATACAAAAGCGATTTCAGAAAGAACTTTTCTGTTTAATCCAACTTCTGCTTTCTTAAGATCATTCATGAATCTTGAATACTGCTTACCTTCGTTCATTAAAGCAGCATTAATTCTTTTGATCCAAAGATTTCTTACTTGAGATGGTTTTCGTCTTCTATGAGCGTATGAATATTGACCGGCATGCATTTTAGCCTCATGAGCAACCTTATATAGTTTGCTTTTAGTCATTCTATATCCTTTGTTGGCTTTGATTACCTTTCGGTGAGCCTCTTTTCTTGCATTACCTGTTCTTACTCTCATAGTATTATTATCTAAAGTTTATAATTATTCTTTTTAAGTTCTTTGCGTTAGCCTTTGATGCTGGAGCATTTCCTGGCTTTCTTCTTTTAGCTCTTCTGCTTTGTTTAGTCTTTAAATGGTGTTGACCACTCTTACTAAACATGAGCTTAGGCTTCCTATTTCCTTTAGGATTTGAAGCGTTAACTCTCTTTGCTGCTGTTTTCCTTGTTTTTTGTCTTGCCATTTGCTTTAAAGGTTATAAATATGGTTTTGCCTTCGAACTTTTTATCGGGTTCGATAGTACTATAATCTGGGAAGTTAGTCAATATTTTTTCAAACGTTTCCTTTGCCTGCTCAATGGTTTGTCGTCCTTTTCTTACCATTGTGAGTCTTACATTATGACCCTTAGCTAAGTATTCTTTTGTTCTTCTTACACGCATATCAATATCATTTTGCTCAATGAAAGGACTGAATTTAAATTCTTTCATCTCTTTATTAGCTACTTTACTCTTTTTTTGCTTTTTACTTTGTTCATAAACAAATTTTGAGTAGTCCATGATCTTACAAACAGGAGGTCGAACTGTTGAACCTACTTCAACAAGATCTAGCCCCTTCTCTCTTGCAAGATTAAGAGCTGCATATGTGTCCATTGTTCCAAGATTATTGCCTTCATCATCAATTACGACAACAGGTGTAATTCTAATGAACTCATTCTTTCTAGGACCCATATCTCTTTTTTGATTTCGGTCATAGTAATTATTTCGTCCATTATTTGATCTGTTGTAATTATTATTGTAACTATTGTAAGGTTTTTTAAACTCCATCTTTATATATTTTTTAATTAATTTATTTAACAGCCTTATCTTTAATCTCTTTAAGGATGTTTCTAATGAACTCATCAGTTTGCATTAAACCAATAGCTTTACTTCCTCTTGCTCTTACTGAAACGGTTTGAGTATTAATCTCTTTATCCCCAACGATTAATAAGTATGGTGTCTTATCCATTTCTGATTCTCTAATTCTATATTGTAAGGTCTCATTTCTATTGTCTACTTCAACTCTAATACCGTCTTCTAGCATGGTTGCAAGAAGTTGGTTAGCATAATCATGATGTGCCTCTGCAATTGGCAATATTCTTACTTGAACTGGTGATAACCAGAGTGGGAATGCGCCAGCATAGTGCTCAATAAGGATTCCTAAGAATCTTTCGATTGAACCTAAGATTGCAATATGAAGTACTGCAACCTTCTTTTCAGTTCCATCTTTATCGGTATATACTAAATCAAAGTTATCTGGTTGATTAAAGTCTAATTGAATAGTCATTAATTGCCATTCTCTGTTAAGACTATCAACTGCTCTAAGGTCAATCTTTGGACCGTAAAATGCAGCTTCACCTTCTACGACTTTGTTCTCAATTCCAAATTTAGTCGCTACTGCTTCTAAAGTCTTTTCAGCATTTTCCCAAACTTTTGGATCACCAATATATTTATCAGTGTTTTCTAAATCTCTTATGGAGATTTCAGCTTTATAATTGCTTAAGCCCATATCTTCATAAATTTCTTTCATGAGTTGGAGAGCTCTTTCAATTTCAGCTTCAATTTGGTCATATCTTACAAACCAGTGGCTATCATCTTGAGTTAATGCTCTTACTCTTAGTAAACCGTTCGTTTCACCACTCTTTTCATATCTATATACAGTCGCGTTTTCAGCGATTCTTAAAGGAAGATCTCTATAACTTTTGGCACTGTTTCTATATATTTCAAAGTGATGAGGACAGTTCATTGGCTTAAGGGTGTATTCAACGCCATCAATATTAAGAGGTGGCATCATTGCATCATACTTTTGCCAATGTTTACTTTTAATGTATAGATCACTTTTACCAATATGTGGAGTATTTACAAATTTATGTCCGTAATGTTCTTTTTTAGCAATGATATATCGTTCTAATTCTCTTCTAATGATTGCTCCTTTAGGTAGAAGAATTGGAAGAGCTGGACCGACTAAATCGGAGAACATAAAGAGTTCTAACTGTGGTCCTAATTTTCTGTGATCTCTTTTCTTTGCCTCTTCAAGCATTTCTAAATGCTTATCAAGTTCTTCCTGAGTTTCAAATGCTAAACCGTAGATTCTACTTAACATAGGTTTCTTTTCATCACCTCTCCAGTATGCACCAGCAATGCTTTGAAGTTTAATTGCTCCAATCTTACCAGTGGATTCTACATGAGGGCCTCTACACATATCTCTAAACTCATTATCCCCAGTTACATAGAAACTTACTTGCTCATCTGGGATGTCTTCTAAAAGTTCAGCCTTATATGGTTGTCCCTTTTCTTTAAAGTATGCGAAGGCTTCTTCTCTACTAACAAATTCTTGTTTCATTGGTAGATCGGCTTTAATGATTCTCTTCATTTCTTTTTCAATCTTTTCTAGATCTTCTTCTGAGATTGGATCTTTGAATTCAAAGTCATAGTAGAATCCGTTATCAATAGCAGGTCCTATACCTAATTTGGTATCAGGATAGAATTTTAAAACAGCTTGTGCCAACACATGTGATGCAGTATGTCTCATTTTTTCAACTTGTGGGACTGCATCAAAATCGAGCTTTTTCTTTTTTGGATTAGATTTTTTCATAATAAATAGTTAGGTTAAAAATAATATAGGGAAATTTGTTTTAGAAAAACAAAAAAAGACATCAAAGGGATGTTGGGAAAACTATTTTAAGCATTTTTTCTTTGTTAGCACCGAAGATTTTGTACATTGATTGATTTTATAGCTAAATGAGAAATTTGTAAATAAAGACTGTGGCTATTTATTAGTATAAATCCTTTTTGTATCTTCAATAATATCCCAGTATAGTGATGTGATGGTGTTTGTTTCTGGGTCAAGAATGAAAGACATTTTCAATATACAAGATTCGAAATT
>DASZTI010000122.1:0-3525 GCA_035548215.1 Candidatus Dojkabacteria bacterium | reverse complement strand
AACCGCAGATGGGACTCCAACAATAACTCTTGGTCTTGGGATTTTAAAATACTGAGCAACATATGAATGAGCTTTACCAATGAAATGATGAAGCATTGCCTGAGTTGTATCGAAATCTGTAATAACACCATCTCGAAGTGGCCTAATAGCAACAACATTTGCAGGAGTTCTTCCAATCATTTGCCTTGCTTCGTTACCAACGGCAAGAACTCTGTTTGTTTTCTTATCTATAGCAACAACAGATGGCTCAGATACAACAATTCCCTTCCCTCTTAAATACACTAATGTATTTGCAGTACCCAGGTCTATACCAATATCATATGTTATTAATTGCCAGAAAGAATCAAATATATTCATAAAAACACTCCTTAATTAACTAGGAGTATTCTAACATGTAATAACGAGAGATAACAGAATTATTCTTCAGAGGTTTTTCTTAATTTCTTATAACACTTCATACAAACATCTGCTCGTACAATAGTGCCATTAACATCCATATCAATCTTCTTTGTGTTTATTTTGAAAACTCTAGGTTTCTTTGGAGCTTTATACATCCACTTTCCACCGTGTTGGTGTTGGATTGTTCGACCAGCCATTCTAGATTTTCCACAAACAAAACAAGTTTTTGTCATTTTGATAAATTGAATAAAAGAAAACTAAGTGATATTATCAAAAACTAATCTCTTTTACAAGACTTTAAGTAATTATGGATATTTTTTGGATCGTCTTTGCTATCCCATCTATTATCATCGCATCAACCATTCATGAGTTTGCCCATGCCTGGACCGCATATAAGTTAGGCGATTCTACTGCAAAATCAGAGGGTCGATTAACTTTAAATCCATTAGTACATATAGACCCCTTAGGAGCATTAATGCTTGTACTTGTAAGGGTTGGATGGAGTAAACCAGTCCCAATTTCAGAACAAAATTTCGAAAATCCTATTTTAGGAACTGCTCTGACAGCTATAGCTGGACCTATAAGTAACTTACTATTAGCAGTAATTACCGGAATTATTTATAGATTCATAGGAAATGTCACAATGGGGTTTGATGGTAACTATATATATGTATATTATTTCTTAACTGTATTTTTCATTGTTAACATTTCATTAATGGCATTTAACCTCATACCTTTTCCACCACTTGATGGTCACAAGATTGTCCGAGCATTACTACCAAACAGGCTCAGATATAGTTGGGAAATGCTTGAAAAATACTCTATATTTTTAATCTTACTTTTAATCATTCCATTTAGCCCTTTAGGATCAATTATATCGATTTACATCAATAGTGTTTTAACATTCTTTACCAACCTATTACTATAATTAATCCCATAAGGAAAATCTATTGCTAACACTTTAAATAGTGTTATAGAATGAATTGCCTTAATGGGTACATAGGGAGAAGTGTTTGGCTCGGTAACCAAACATTAGGGATCCATAAAGTCTAGTCCTTTGGGATTAGAACCGCGGAACCCACTTATCTGGAGCAGAGCTCCAAACCACTCCCTCCGTTAGGGCGTTTTGCGTCTCCTTTCATCACTTTTATTGACTATTAATATCATATATAATAGACTTGCGTCATTGCTGGAGTAGCTCAGTTGGTCAGAGCTACGGTTTTGTAAACCGTGGGTCGAGAGTCCGAATCTCTCCTCCAGCTCCATTTTTTTGATTTTTTAATTAGGCAGGGGTGGCGGAGCGGTCAATCGCGCTTGACTGTAAATCAAGTACCTTCGGGTTACACAGGTTCAAATCCTGTCCCCTGCACCACTTTTCTATGAATAATAAGCTAGAAATAATAAAATACACCCCCAAATATTCAAAAGCATTAAAAACCCTCATTAAAGAATTTCAAATACAAGAGAAGCAATATTACAAAGAGAGGGAAACATCAGATCAAAAGATTAATTACTTGCTAAAAGAAGCTACTTCAAAGACCGATCAATCAATATTGTTTTTAGGTCTCATTAACAACAATGTAATCGGGTATACAGCAGGTTTTAGAGAAGAAAATGAAAACAAACTACCTTGCTATTACATCAACGATCTTTTTATCACAAAACCTTACAGAAAAAAGGGCTATGGCACTCACTTATTAAAGCACATTAGTAGCTATGCAAAAGAGAAAGGATATAAGTATTTGGGCATTGGAGTCCTGCACAATAATACTAAAGCCTTAGAGTTGTACAAAAAAATTGGCTTCAAAAATTACGGTATAGAACTCATGAAGAAAATATAGCTTTACCCTGCTCCAATTCCCACCCTTTACCACCCCTCTTGATATATAAATCAAAAAGTATGGTATACTGTATGAGTATTTGCGGAAGAGTGTGAGCATATAAATATATTAGATGTTTCATTGTTCCGAAGGATACGTTAGTTAATTTATTTAATATATTTACATGCCTACAAAGTTATATATAGGAAATCTTCCCTATTCTTTCACAGTAGAGGATCTTAAAAAGATTTTCGAACCATATGGTGAAATGGAAGAAGTTGTAATTATCATGGACAAGTTTTCAGGTAGATCTAGAGGTTACGGTTTCGCAACCTTAAAGGATGCTGAGAAAGCTGCTTTAGCCATTCAAGAGCTTAACGGTAAGGAATTCGATGGAAGACCAATCGTAGTAAATGAATCTAGACCAAGAGAAGAAGGTTCTTCAGATAGAAGATCATCATTCGGTGGTAATAGAAGTGGTGGAAGCCGAAGCGGTGGTTTCAACAGAGGTGGAAACGATAGAGGTGGTAGATCTGACTTCACAAGAAGAGATCGTTACTAATCTCAAAGTTTTTTCTTTGAATTTAAAACTCCGGAGTTCGCTCCGGAGTTTTTCGTTTAACTACCCTACTCCACTTAATATTGAAAAATCCTTTAATTACTAGTATCCTTACATGCAAGATTTAGGCTGAATTAGCTCAGTTGGTAGAGCATTCCCATGGTAAGGGAAAGGTCCTGAGTTCGATCCTCAGATTCAGCTCCATGAATTATTTCGTAATAAATACTGAAAATATTTGACCTACATAATTATTTTCAATATAATCACTGTGTTAAAACATCTCTCTAATTTAATATATTCCTAAGAAATGGCAAAAGTTAAAAGAAATATAATTGCTCTAAAATGTGAAGTTTGTGCAAGTAAGAACTACACTACTTATAAAACTAAGAACATAAAAGAAAAGATCGTTCAGAATAAATACTGTAAAGTATGTCGAAAGCATACCGAACATAAGGAGACTAAGGTTAATTAAACTGTTGGGGCCCCATAGTTTCAATTGGCAAAACAACGGTCTCCAAAACCGTATTTCTCCGTTCGAGTCGGAGTGGGGCTGCCATTAACTATATATTATGAGAAAGATATTTGAAGAATTAAAATTAAGTACCTGGCTTGGATGGAGACAATTAACAGTATTAGTACTGTACACCCTGTTAACTTGTGGTATAATCTCCTTGCTTATACTAGGTATAGACATTTTCCTAAATAAAGTTGTTCAGATAATTTTGAAGGCATAACTTATGAAAGAAA
>DASZTI010000121.1:0-4102 GCA_035548215.1 Candidatus Dojkabacteria bacterium | reverse complement strand
AGATATTTAAATCCCTTGGATATAAATACAATTAAAGGTTCTGCTCTTAAAACAAAAAAACTTCTTTTAATCGAAGAAGGTTATGGTACTGTTACTGCCGAAGTACTAGCACAATTAATAGAAAGTTTAGGAGATAAATATGTTGAAAGTCATAGACTTTATTCTAAGTTTGAAACATTAGGTGTAAATAAAGAACACGAAGAAGATGTTATAGTTAATGCTGCTAAAATTGAAGCTAAACTGAAAGCGGTTCTGTAAAATATTCCTGTTGTGAAGGTTGTTCCGTATGTACATCTACTCTTATTTTGTTATCGAGTAAGAAATCAAACCAAGCTTGTGCACAATCTAATTGATACGAGTTTGAGTTTTGTGGATTTCTATCATCTTCAACTATCTCTCTTATTTGATTTTGCGAATATCCAAGAAGTCTAAATGTTTGATAAATATCTCTAGAAACTCTTTTACCTTCATTGTTTAATGCCATCTCATGAAAAACCCTATTTTTTGTAAATTCATTATTAATCTCATTTGTTTCTTCTTGCCTTAGATCTCTAGATTTAGCTAATGCATTATATAATCCGCTGATTTGTAGAAATCTGCCCTTATCATTCCTATAATCCTTTCTAAGTGTTTCAAATAATTCTGTTAATTTCTTCGAGTCTGTATCTGCATAAAAAACTGCTCCAGAAATCTGATCAAATATCTCTCTATAAATATTGGATCTTGTTATTCCTTTTTCGGATTTATTTATTTGATTGAAAATGTTCATAATTTACCAATTAATTTCTTTTATATTATTTTCTTTTAAATAGTTATTTGCCTTACTAAAAGGTTTACTTCCAAAGAATCCACGATCTGCGGAAAACGGAGAAGGATGTGGAGATTGTATAACTAAATGCTTACTCTTGTCTATAACTTTTCCTTTATCTTGCGCATACTTGCCCCAAAGAATGAAGACTAAATGTTCTTTATCATCAGACAGTATTTTTATAACGGCGTCTGTAAATTTCTCCCAGCCCTTACCACTATGCGAGTTCGCTTTATCTGATAAGCCAGCTTGGACGGTAAGTGTTGCATTTAAAAGTAATACTCCTTGTTCAGCCCAGCGAGTTAAGTCCCCACTTTTAGGAGAATCTATTCCTAGGTCGGTTTTTAATTCTTTATAGATATTCTGAAGTGATGGAGGAATTGGGATATCAGGATTAACTGAAAAAGATAATCCATTTGCTTGTTTAACACCATGGTATGGGTCTTGTCCTATGATTACTACTTTAACCTTATCATACGGGCAAAGATTGAATGCGTTAAAGATAAGATTGGCTGGCGGGTAAATCTTTTTTTCTGTATATTCTTTTCTAACAAAGTCTGTTAGATCTTTAAAGTATTCTTTTTCAAATTCTCCTTTTAACTTTTCTTTCCAGCTTTGTTCTATTTTTACATCCATAACTATAGTTTACTTAATTTTTTAGCTAAGTTTTCAGTTTCATTCAACAGATCTTCGACCTCTTTTATACCTTGGTCCCAAAACTTAGGATCTGAAATATCAATACTAAGTTCTTTAAAAATTTCTTTAGGTGATTTAGAAGTCCCTGTTGATAAAAAGTTTTTGACTTTAGAAATAAATTTCGAATCATCCTTTACCTTTGATTGCATCGATTTGGAAATTAAAAGTCCACTTGCGTAAGAATAAACATAAAAGAAATTCCTTATATGGCTCCAATAGACCCACCAGTTTTCACTCCCTTTGTCATATGATACAGATTTCCCCATATAAGCTTTCATATGCTTTAAAAATATAGCTCCTAGTTGTTTGGTTGATAGGTATGTACCCTCTTTAATTAAATTATGAATTTCTATTTCAAAATTGTATAAAGCGATCTGTCTAAATATTGTTGATATGTCATCGTTAAGTTTATTCATCATTATTGATAGCTGGCCCTCTTCATCAAGATCTTTTGATACTTCTTTTAGTGCAAAATCTTCAAAGAAAGTACTTGCAACTTCGGCCGTAGCAGTTGAGTGCCCGTTATTTATCTCTGTTTCTATCTTTTTTATTAATTCAGCATTGATTGCATGACCAAATTCGTGTGCAATAGTGCAGACATCATCGAGTTTGTTTTTGAAATTTAACATGACATAAGTTGGAAGCGAGAGACTTAATGACATACAATATGCACCTCCGTCTTTCCCTTTTCTAGGAAACACATCAACATACCCTTTATCAAAAATCCCTTTAGCTATGTCATAAAACTCTGAATCTAGCTTCTTATAGACATTCAACACGATTTCCTTAGCATCATGGTATTCATATTCTTTTGTTATTTTCCCGTACTCTAGATTTCGCTCATTATATTTTAACTTCTTTTTACCAAAGAGTTTGGCTTTTAATTGATAATATCTTTCCGAAAGATCAAATCTCTTGGTTACAGAATTTACCAAGGCATCAACTACTTCACTATCGATATCATCTGCTATATGTCTTCCTTTATCGGGTCGTTCTAGCTTTTTTAATTCTTCAATTCGTGAAGAATATTCAATAATTGAGTTTAGTTCATGAGTTGCAACTGGAATGTATTTAGTAAAAATTTTATTTAATTGTTTAGTCGCCCGGTCTCTTTCTTTTTCATCGTGTGATTGAGTTGCGATGTTTAAAATGTCTTCAAAGGATATCTTATGTTTATTGAATGTGACTGATTCTGAGTGTATAAACTCATTCACCATTTCCACCCAATTACTTGAGGAAGTTTTCCCTGTTATGTTTAAAAGTTTCTCTTCAGCTTCAGATAAAAGGTATTTAGAGCTTAAAAAAGATGTTTCTAAGAAATGTTTATAATTTGATAATGATTTGTCTTCTAAAAATAGTTTTTGATTTTCTGCCGGAATCTTTGAAATAGAATATATGAAAAATTGTGACAAATTACTAAGCTCAGTTACTAATTTATTAATAGAATTATTCTTTGCTTTTAATTCATCATTATCAGCTTCTTGAGATGATCGTAAGAACAGATAATATTGTTCTTTATAAAGATAACCATTGTTTTGAATTAATTCTTCGTAGTCTTGCAAGGCTTTTAACATCTTCTTCGATTCTTTGAGGTAGCTTTTATCTTGAGTATATTTCTTAACAAATTTCTCGACTAACTTCTTTCCAGACTCTCTATCCTTTAGCATTTGAGGATCATTATCTGATTTATAAAATGGTCTCAGATTCCATGTATGGTTATTATTATTTTGCATAATCTTAATTGTACAAGATATAGAAGTGTTTACACAACCAGAAACTAGATATATAATTGTTCCAAATATGTTGACCCAGATATCACTGGCGAGTATCAGGAAGAAATCTTTATGAAAGTAAAACCTGACGGAAGTCTCCGTGACCAAAGACAAAACTATGAAAGTAGTTAAGTGAAATTGAGGGTGGTACCGTGTACTACCGTGAATAAAGATAGTTCACCCCTCTTTAAAGTTAGTAGAAATTACTGATTTTAAAGAGGGGCTTTTTATTTAACATTACAAATAGTAAAGATGAAATCTAAAATAAAAGAAGTACAACAAAGAGCAGATTTTCCTTCACTCGAAGATAGAATCACTAAATTCTGGAAAGATGGAAATATCTTTGAAAAATCTGTTAAACAAAGATCTATAGATAATTCTTACTCATTTGTTGATGGTCCTCCTTTTGTTACTGGAGTCCCACATTATGGATCATTACTTCCATCAATCGCTAAGGATGTTGTTCCAAGATATTGGACAATGAAGGGTAAAAGAGTTCGAAGAGTCTTTGGATGGGACTGTCATGGTATTCCAATAGAAGAGAAGGTTAATGAAAAATTTGGCATTAAATCAAGTGCTCAACTTGAAGAAGAAATGGGTATCGAAAAATATGTTCAAGAATGTAGAAACTGGGTAAAAAGCTGCACAGATGATTGGAGATGGTATATAGAAAAGATCGGAAGATGGGTTGATATGGATAATGCATATTACACAATGGATCCTAATTATATGGAATCAGTCATTTGGGCATTTAAACAGATGTATGAGAAAGGATTTGTATATAAAGGTAAAAGAGTCTCATTATTCTCAACAGACACATCTACTC
>DASZTI010000120.1:0-3519 GCA_035548215.1 Candidatus Dojkabacteria bacterium | reverse complement strand
CTTTTTCATGTGCTCCAATAGGCCTTTATCCATAAATTATAATTGCAAAAGTATTATATGGGTCATTATACAATACAACCATGTATACTGTATAATTTCACAATAAATTAACCCCAATCTATATGAATAAATTTCTAAAGGTTTCTTTAATTATCTTAATTGTTTTTTTACTTGCATCAACAGGATTGATGGGTTGGTATATATACAGTAATTGGGGTAAATTAACTAACTCAAATACAATAACAAACAACAATACTAATAACTCCTCAACGACTTACTATCCTCTTGGAAAAGATTTATATAAACAAATTCCTCTAACAGAAAGAATCACTCAAGAGACTGACGAGGAAAAAGCAATGATTAAATTTGTTAATGACTTCTATAAAGTTAGAATATCACAAAATCAGACTCAGTCTTACGCATATATGGACACAACCTTAAGGGATGATATTAAAAATAAAACCGCAAGCACGAGTGGTATGGAAGATAACATTGCCAATAATTGGAAGTTTATCTCTTCAAATTATAAATCCAAGGAAATAATTGCAAATAAAATTACTTATTCTGAAGGAGTTTTATATATGGACTTTCTAATTAGGATAACAACTTCTGACAATAAAACTGTTGACGAATTAGTTTCAGTAACTGGCGAGGATGATCTAGGTAAACAAAGAATAACCGATATTTACTATTTATTTAAAGGTGCTGACATTATTAAATACTATGATCTATTACACTTGGTAATAGGAAGAGCCGATGATAATAATACAAGCATACTAATAACTTCCAATAAATTTTATACAGGTTGCTCTGGATATTCTGGTTCAAAATGTCAACAGTTTAAATATGATAAGAATGAGATGACATTTCTAACTACAATGAGTGATTTTGGGTATGGGACTCCTATATCATTAAAAAATAGAGTTTTCACATCCGAAGTTCTATTTGGGGATGGTTCAGTGTTCTCACAAAGAATAATCGGGATAGATATCGACACACTAAAGAGTGCCGTAGTTAAAGGGATTAGAGGAAACATGGACTTAAATGTGCCAGACATAGAAAAAGTTGTTAGTGATAAATGTAAAGCCGCCAAACTAACTAATGCAGCAGAAGTTGCAATAACTAAGAATGATAAAGACATTTCACTTATTAGCTGTTACGGCTTAGATAAAGACTCTTCTTTCAACTTTAAAACTAGAAGAATTTTCGTAGTAGTTGATAAAAAGATTTTAAAAGAGTTGACCTTATCTACAAGTCAGAAGAATAGTACAGATGGTGATTTCGTAACTTACGACCCGACAAAGGATACAGCACCAGACTCTATATATCAGTTTAAGATATTGGGAGTTACATATACTGTAGACACAAGTAAAAGTACTGTTACACAGAATTAGTATTAAGCTTTTCTATCAACCTTTGATAGAATCTTAAGTTATGAATCGTAGCTAGAGTCATACCCGTGCCTTCACCAACTCTTAACATTTGATGGACATATGCTCTTGTATAGTTTCTGCATGCTTCACAATCACAGGTACTGTCAATTGGGGCCGTATCTAAAGCATATTCTCCATTGGTGACTCTTAATAAATAATCGCTTTGATCAAACGAATATAATGTTCCATGTCTTGCATTTCGGGTAGGCAGAACCGTATCAAAAACAGTATAACCAATCTTTGCACTATCGATAATATCTTGTGGTTTACCAACCCCCATTGCATATTTCCATTTATTTTCTGGAGTATTCTTTAAAACGACCTCCATTTCTTCAACTACAAGTTTTCCATCTTCACCAATTACATAACCTCCAAAGTTATACCCATCAAAATCCATTTTCGAAAGCTCTTTAGCACAATACTCTCTAAGATCTAAATAGTTTGCACCCTGTACAACACAAGAAAGAAGTTTCCCTTTCTCATTAAGTTTTAATTTCTCAAAGTGTTTCTTAGCTCTAGCCGCCCACTCTAAGGTCCTTTCAACAGAAAGCTCAGCTTCTTCTCTTGTAATATCGGCATCTCTACAATCGTCCAAAGCGACAAGAATATCACTTCCTAACTTCATTTGAACTTCAATTGATTTTTCTGGAGTAAGTTCAAAAGTTTTCCCATCTCTTGGAGATTTAAAAGTAGCACCATCTTTAGTGATCTTACCTTCCCACTTTTTTGTATGAAGCAGTGAAAACACTTGAAAACCACCAGAATCTGTAAGGACAATACCATCATAATTCATAAAAGATTTGATACCACCCAATTGTTCTATCCTATCAGCACCAGGAGTAATCATTAAATGGAGTGTATTTGTAACAAGGGCTTCTCCGCCTGTTTCTTTTAATTGTTTTGATGTCAAAAATCTAACAGCTCCTCTGGTTGCATCTGGCATGAATATATTTTGTTTTCCAAAATCTTTTAACTGCATATCTTTATATAATTAACATAGTATCCCCATAACTTAAAAAGTTATAACCTTTTTCAATGGCTTCATTATACACTTTCATTGTTAGATCATATCCCATGAAAGCAGAGATCATAACTATTAAGCTCGATTTAGGCGCATGGAAGTTAGTTATTAAATGATCAACCATCATCCATTCATAACTAGGGTAGATATAGATGTTAGTTGAACCTGAAAAAGCAATTACTTTCCCGTCTTTTGTACATGATTCTAATGTTCGGGCAGCAGTAGTTCCAAAAGCCCATACTTTGCCTCCTTTAGCTTTAGTTTCATTTATTAAATCGGCTGTTTCCTCCGTAACTTCAATTTTCTCTGAATGAATAATATGTTCTTCAATTTTTTCAGTTCTAATTGGTGCAAATGTCCCCCATCCCACATCTAATTTAACTTCTGCGATTTTTACTTCTTTTTCTTTTAATCTCTCTAACATCTCATCAGTAATATTTAAACTGGCGGTTGGGGCAGCTGCTGATCCAATATATTTAGCAAAGATCGTGTTGTATCTTTCTTGATCTTCTTTATTGTCTTCTCTGTTTAGATAAGGTGGCAATGGGATATGGCCTTTCTCTTTAAAGATAATATCTACATCTCCTTTTTTAGCCTTAAGTAAGAATATAGTCTCTCGAATTCTTCCTTCGACAATAACCTCTTTATCTAAGCCATCACATACTAAAATATCATTGTCTTTAACATTCTTAGCTCTTCCTAAGATTGCCTCCCAATATTCATAGGTTTCATCTGTATTTCTATATACTTTGTTAAGGAAGATACTTTCAATCTTTTTATCATTTCTTTTGTTTGTGAAAAATACCCTTACTTTATCTACTTTAGTGTTATTTAAAACTACGATGTCATTAGGTTGGATATAATCAACTATATCTCCATATTTTTTATGTTCAATTAAACCTGAATCACGGTGAATGACCATGAGATTTGTAGTTCCTCTTAATTTTGGCGGAAACTTAGCAATACGATCATCAGGTAAATTGTAATCAAAAAGGGATAATTCCATGAGGCTATTATATCATCTCAATAGTATCTTAATTGAGTTTTGCACCTAAGGTATTAATA
>DASZTI010000119.1:0-3281 GCA_035548215.1 Candidatus Dojkabacteria bacterium | reverse complement strand
CAGCCATGTATTGATAATATTTCTACTTGGTGGATTAGAAGATCAAGAGATAGATTTGTTGCTGGTGATAAAGATGCCTTACAGAACCTCTATGCTACTTTAGTAAGGTTTGCAAAAACCTTCGCACCACAAATGCCATTTATATCTGAGGAGATGTATCAGACATTAGTTGTTGATACTGGTATTAAAGATGTTAAAGAATCAGTACATTTAGAAGATTATCCTGAGGTAGATGAGAAAGGTATTAATAACGAACTCCTTACTAGAATGGAACAGGTTAGAGTCTATTGCTCACTTGGTCTTAAGATTAGAGATGATAATAAGATTAAGTTAAGACAGCCTTTATCTAAAGTGTATGTAAGCTTTAGTGATAAAGAACTCTTTGATATTCTAAAAGCCGAATTAAATGTAAAAGAAGTTGTGCAAACAGATAAATTCCCTACTGGTAAAACATTAGTTGAGATGTCAGAAGGTGATAATAAAGTCGTATTAGATATTGAATTAACAGAAGAGCTTTTGATGGAAGGTTTGTATAGAGAAGTTGTTAGAACAATTCAAAATGCAAGAAAAGAAACAGGATTAACAGTAGGTGAAAAAGTAAATGTTGTGATGTATAGTACAGATGACAAACTTAAGAGCGTTGTAGATAAAAACTTAGAGAGTTTTAAGAATGATGTAAGTGCAAGTAGCTTTAAGTGGAGTACAAAAGCTTTAGTAAACGAAGCTAAGGTTGGTGACTTTACACTAAGCTATGAACTTACTAAATAATTGAAATAGTTACTATTGGGAGAGTGGATGTGAGGGGATTCCCATTCACTCTCTCTATTGGTAATTATTCTTTTATGCTACTATATTTCAGTATCAATTAACTTTTAACAATCATTTATTATGCAAAGAGGAGTTTTAACCGTAACCAGAGCCGAATTAGCAGATATGCTTCAAAAGTTTGATGTTAGAAAATATGTTGGAACTCCAATTGCGAATAAACTTGTTGCAGGTATTCAATCTAATATTGATCCAATAAATCTTGAGGTATCTAAAGAAGAAATTGAGATGATTATGGATGATATTGGTGCGCCAATGCCAGATGATTCTGCAAATATGTCTGCGTTAAGAGGGAAAATAAACCAACTATTAATGAAATTTCAAACTGAAACGATAGGGTAGTATTAAAAAAGGTCTTTTAACCCTGTGACCTTTTCAATTGCTTTTTGTGCTTCGTCTAAACTTTTATCTGTTGATACTGCTAATTCTCCTGCGATGTTTAAAAATGCGTTTTTGATGTGTTTTTGAATGCTAAGAGGGATTAATCTTCCTTCTTTCTGTCTTAACTTCTTTTCATAGTTACAGTATTGAATAATTTTGATGAAATCATCAGTATCTGTAGACCTTTCTAATTCGTCTAAGATGAGAGCGAGTTCATTAAAATCTTTAACATTAGGCTTAATACTTGGCTTTGATTTTAATATTGCAGCACTTTTTCTGATTGCTGTTGGATTCGCAACTTTTCTTATACCTAAATCGTAAATATGATCAACTGGTGTAGAGATGTTTAATGCATTGTTGATAAATTGAAACTCGTAGTACTGTTTCTCTTCTCCACCAAAAGTAATAACTTTTTGAGATCTAATCCATCCTGCTCCATGTGAGGGATAGAAAATTTTTGATTGGACTGCGAATTCCATAAGGTTTTTTGTGAAATTACAGTTCAATTATACCATTTTAGAGGCTCAAAAGGAATCTACGATGAGGAATCTTTGTTATGGGATTAATCGTCCCATTTGAATAACTTTAATGCAATAACATATACTGCGATTGCCCAACCAATTAACCAAAGAATATCGGGTACTAATGCTGAGAAACTTGCACCTTCGAAAGCAACTAATCGCATTGCACTGTTTAGATGTGTTAATGGTAGGCCATTTCCGATGAATTGTAACCATTTAGGAAGTAAATCTAATGGGAAGAATGTTCCAGTAAGTAAAAATTGAGGTAATGTGAAGATATTTGCGATAGTTGAGATACCATTTTGATTCTTTGCTAAGGCAGAAACAAGGAAGCCCATGCCTAAGAAGACGATCAAGCCAAGTATACATAGCATCATAATAGCAAAAAAAGTCCAAAAACCATTAATTAATGTAAAGCTAAACATAAAATAGCCAGCTCCTACAAGAATTGTTGTTTGAAGTGTTGAGTAAATTAATCTACTTAGTCCTTCTGCAATTAAGATGTTAATTCTTTTAATTGGTGTCGCGAAGAATCGCTTAAGAACTAAGGTTTCCTTTAAACTAAGAAGGATAAATGCTGTTCCGAATATCCCAGAGTTTAAAAGTGAGAAGCCTAACTGACCAGGTAGAATAAAATCAATTTGCTTATATTGTCTTCCTGCTACTTGTTCTTGTGTAAATGTAGAGATTCTATCCGCAGGACTTATAACTGAAAGATTAATATTGCTAACTACTCCTTGTATTATTGAAGAAAGAATTAAGCTATTTGATTGTGATGAAGCACTTGTTGAAAGCTTTACTTGATACTGAGGTTTATTATTAACTGTTACAACTTCAATATCTAGCATGCCATCAAACTTACCTCGAGAGAGATCTTTAGTTGCGGCTTCGTCTGAATCATAATCTACAAATTTAACATGATCTATTTTAGAAAATGTTTGATATATAGGGTTATTTTTATCACTATTCTTAGTCAAATAAATGTTGATATTTGAATTACCACCATCTAAAAGGCCAAAGATACTAATGAAAATAATAGGGAAGATTAAACCGAAAACCAGTGATGCAGGTGACCTTAGTAATGAAACGATACTTGCTTTGGTTATAACAAGGATTGATCTTAATTGTCTTTTTACATCGCCAAGTTTACTCATCTCTTAGAGCCTTTCCTGTTAAGTTTATAAATACATCTTCAAGACTTGCTATTCTAGCTTTCTTTTCACCTTTGAATCCACTTTTAATTAAGTTTTCAATTAAGTTATCAGGTGTGTCTAAGGCAATAATCTTACCTTCATCCATAATTCCGACTCTATTACATAAATATTCTGCCTCATCCATATAGTGGGTTGTCATAACAATTGTTGTTCCTGCTTTGTTAATATCTTTAATCAATTCCCAAAGGTTTCTTCTTGCTTGTGGGTCTAACCCAGTTGTTGGTTCGTCTAAAAATACAATTTTAGGTGTGTTTACTAATGTTGTTGCAATAGCAAATCTTTGTTTTTGACCACCAGACATTCTTTTAAATTGTGATTTTGCTTTATCAACCAAGCCTAC
>DASZTI010000118.1:0-1847 GCA_035548215.1 Candidatus Dojkabacteria bacterium | reverse complement strand
AAATCATTAGGATATCTTGTAGACCAAAGTGCAGCAAAAAAAGCAGAAACGGATGATGAGAAGGCTTTTGTAGCAATTGAAAGAGCTCAAGAAGATTTCGCAGAGGCAATAAGAGTAAGGGCTTTATATCCTGACAAATACAAAACAGCAATCTCTAAAGATGAGAATATACAAAAAGGTCTTTTCTTGGATAGGATATGGGCAAGCAAATAACTATTTAATCAAGTTTTGGCTTTTACTATATTTTAGATTATACTATTACCTTAATATATGAAAACAATGAAATTATGAAGGAAGAAAAGGTTGGAATGACACCAAAAAAGATTTTAACAATTGCAGTATTAAGTCTTGCATTAGCAATCATTATTATTGATTCATCCGTATTAAATGTCTCCATCTCTAAACTTATTACCGATCTTCATACAGATATTAAAACAATTGACTGGGTAATCTCAGTATACTCATTAGTTCTTGGTGCTTTAACTATCACAGGAGGAAGATTAGGAGATCTTCTAGGAAGAAAGAAAATGTTTGTTTTAGGAGCAATTATCTTTGCAATTGGATCACTTATTGCTTCATTTAGTACAAATGTAAACATGCTTCTTTTTGGTTGGTCAATCATTGAAGGTATTGGAGCAGCATTAATGATGCCAGCCACTGCCTCACTTTTAATAGCCTCTTTTAAAGACCAAGAAAGAGCAATTGCCTTTGGCATATGGGGTGGTATTGCAGGCGCTTCAGCTGCATTAGGTCCAATAATTGGTGGATATTTAACCACAAATGTAAGTTGGCATTGGGCTTTTAGAATTAATGTTTTTGTTGTAATAGCACTCGTAATTGGTTCAATTGTTATTAAAGAATCAATTGATAGAAAAGAGAAGAAAGAATTAGACATTCTTGGTGTCCTTCTTTCAAGTTCTTCTTTATTCTTACTTGTATATGGAATTATTGAATCATCAACTTACGGTTGGATAACGGCAAAAGTTCCTTATGAAATATTCGGACATACATATGGACTTTGGGGATATTCAATCGTAGTGTTTACACTCGTTGCCGGTTTATTACTCATGGGTGCATTTATGTTATGGGAAAACTATGTTGAGAAAAAAGGTGAAACACCATTGGTTTCATTAAAGTTATTCCCAAACAAAGCTTTTACAAGTGGTGTCATAACAACAGCTATTATGTCATTAGGACAAACTGGATTAATCTTTGCAGTACCGATATTTTTACAAGCAGTTAGACATTTAAACTCATTTGATACAGGTGTTGCATTACTTCCAATGTCATTAGCACTTCTAGTTTTTGCTCCTTTATCAGCTGTTTTAGTTAAAAAGATTTCAGCAAAGAATTTAGTAATAATTGGTTTAATTATAACTGGAATCGCTTCAGTGGTTTTATATTATAGTTTAAATGTTGATACAACAGCTATGACATTAATACCAGGTCTGTTTATTTATGGAGCTGGAATGGGCCTTGTTATGTCACAAATAAACAATATTACCCTTTCCGCAGTCGATGTATATCAAGCAGGCGAAGCTTCGGGAGTTAATACAACAATGAGACAGGTTGGTGCAACTTTAGGTTCTGCCATTGTTGGAGCTATATTCCTAAGTTCATTCACTACTACATTTGTAAATGGAATTAATGAGAGCAAGGTTATACCTGAGATTGCCAAACAACCTATTGTTAAAGTAGTTCAAGACTCAGGATCTGAATTAGAATTTAATTCTGTAAACAATAATCCACAGTTAGCAAGGAATCCTGCCTTAGCAAATGAGATGGTTAAACTAACAAATGAATCAACTGTTAAGGGTAATATGGATGCACTGTTAGTAACAACTGGC
>DASZTI010000117.1:0-2876 GCA_035548215.1 Candidatus Dojkabacteria bacterium | reverse complement strand
CAAACTCAAGCAGTAGATAGCGTAAGAATAGAAAGAATTGAGGCTGAGATCTCAAGATTTGCAATAACTAACCCAGAATCAGGTGAGAAATCAACCTTTGAAACAATAACTGATCAGATAGAAGGAGCAGCAGAAAATGCTCCAGAAGGAGAATATATAATATTTGACTTTAAGTCACCTTCTAGAAACTTCCTTAATGATTTAGCATTACTATTAGTTGAACAAGAACAACTTGCGGGTTTAAACTTTCAAATTGTTGATCCACAAGGAAAAATAGTTCTTCCATTTCAGAAAAAAGAGAAAAGAAGTAAAAGAGCAAATTTAGTTATGGTTTCAGGTGCAAATATTCTAAATCTTGAAAAATTTGCCGATCCAAAGGCTTTAAACATCTTCTTTAGAGAACTTGTTTAAACCTTAGATACATATGAAGTTAAACTAATTAAACTTTCGTTATGACAATAGAGCAGGGTGTAGAAGCCGAAAGCAAAATAAATACTTTAAATGCTGATATCCTTAATTCACTCGGTTTTGATAGTTCTTTCGTAGCTGATGACATAATTACTATGATTAAAAGATCTGATGGAGATTCTGATCAGTGGGACGGGATATTGTCAGAAGTCATTCAAGGATCATCAGATAATATGGGACTTGCAGAAACATTGGGTTATCAAATTATTGCAGAAGAAAAGCTTAGTGATTTTAATTTCGCAATGATTAACACCATTCAAAAAACTGATTTAGTGAAATTTCAAGAACGATATACTGATGGAGCCAAAATAAAGATAATCATATGTGGCCTTACAGAAATACAGCAAATAGAAATTAAATATCAAAACGAAGCGGATTATTATATTTATATATTAATTAATTAAACCTTAATAACTATGACAAAAAGACAAGGAATAGAAATACAAGAAAACCAAAGAGCAGAGTTTTTAGAATGGATAGAAATTACTCTTGCTGGTAGGGATTCACTTGGAAATTTTTATAGTAATTTTGAGAGTGCTTTAAATGACATCAATGCAAGTCATAAAAGTATTGATTTACACTTTAAAGAGGGTAGTAGAAGAGAAATGATTGAATACGCAAAGTATTTAATACAATACTCCGATTTTCAAAATCTTAACTTCAGAGTTTTTGACTTAAACCAAGCAGGACTTAATCCAATAGGAGAACTTGTCGGTTATGATGACCAAAGCAAACAAACAAGGGTAAACATTCAAATCGGTAAACAAAATCTTTTTAGAATTGGTGGTGGTGCTGGATATGATACCAACGCCGATTTGAATATAAACTTTATCGAAGTATATGGGGATTAAAATCCTTGAACTCTTAATCTTACTTCTTTAGTTTGCATAGGTGAGAATGGTTCTGTTCGATCTTCTACGGTTACATCGCTATAGAAATCAAATTCACCATTATTATTATCAAACATCTTTTTAGTTACCCAAAGATTTTCTTGAAATTCATTCTTAGCAATAAAATCGCCATAGAAGTCAGTAACAAAGAAAATATAAAAGATTACATCTTGAACAGTCTCATTTGCATCATTAATACCAATCTTGTGATAAATCCTTTCAAGGGTAAAGTTCTTAGCTTTTAACCCAGTTTCTTCAAATAACTCTCGCTGAGCGGCTTCTAAAATAGTTTCTCCAAATTTAATCTTTCCACCTAATCTTCCAATTTTTCCAAAGTATGGATGTTTAAGTCTTCGAGACATTAATTGTTCAACTTCTTTAGTTTTAGGATTAACTCTAATACCATGAATCAATATTGAGGTCTTAGGTTGTTTCTCAATCGCCTTACCATCATCATCAATCAAATTAACAAAGTCTTTGCCTTTATCAGTTAAAGTATAATTTGTTCCAGCCTTCTTAACATAACCATTTTGAATTAATTGCTTTAAATGATAGTTAATATGCTCGCTTTCTAAGTCAGTGATAGTTATTTGATTAAATCTTAAACCATTAGAAGCATAGCTAATCTTTTTAAGGATTTCTTTTTGATAGAAATGAATGTTGTATATAATATTTTTCATAACAACATTCTCTATCAATATCTAACGATTATCAACTAAAAAGATTTTTAGTTAATTAATATCCCTTCTTTTGTACGAATGTTAATGCAATACCACTCTTGTCAGCTCGACCAGTTCTACCAATTCTATGAGTATAATCCTCAAAATTGTTAGGCTCATCGAAGTTAATAACATGTGATACATTAGGAATATCAAGTCCTCTAGCTGCAACATCAGTAGCAATTAAAACATTTGATCTGTTTGTTTTAAACATCTCAATAGCTTTTCTTCTTTGATGCTGTTTCTTATCTCCATGGATTGCAGATACTCTGAATCCTTGATCTAAGAGCTCATCTTCCAACTGATCAACAAATCTCTTTGTATTAACAAAGATTAATGTTTTTTCTGTTTTTTCTTCTTTAAGAATAGCAATCAATTGCTTAATCTTATCTTCTCTTCCACTAAATCTAACAATATTTTGTTCAACATTCTCTGCTGTAGCTCCAGTTGATACTGAAATCTTTTGATAATCAGGCTTAAGAATAACTTTAATTAAGTCTTCAACCTTTCTATCCATAGTTGCTGAGAAGAACAATGATTGTCTTTCTTTTGGTAATTGAGAAATAATATCTTTAATATCGTCAATGAATCCCATATCTAGCATTCTATCAACCTCATCTAATACAAGGTTGGTAAACTGACCATAGTTAATTACATTTCTCTTATGTAAGTCTAAGAGTCTTCCTGGAGTTCCTATTACAAATGAAACACCTCGTCTTAATTCACTAATCTGTCTATATATGTTGTTTCCACCAGTACATTCAACAGAATACATTTTTAAGTTTCTAGTTAATTCTCT
>DASZTI010000116.1:0-2572 GCA_035548215.1 Candidatus Dojkabacteria bacterium | reverse complement strand
GATTTACAGCTTTTAATAAATTCTTCCAATAAGAAATTGTAATCAGCTTCTGTTTTCATGGAAATATCTTTTACAACATCTTCAGTCGAATATTTACCGCGCATCCAATCGTTTATGTATTCTTTGTTGTCTTTAAACAGTGTTTCAACTAAATTAGCATACAATTCCCGTTCGTTTTCTTTCTCAGAAAATTGTAAATGTTCCCAAAAAACCGAGTTCGAAATTGTTCCATTAAAATCTATAAAAATTGCCTTTTTCTTATCCATTAAAGTTCTCTTCAAATCCCATTACTAAAGGCACAATACTATCCCCATTCCCCATATTCTCCCAATTAATCTTTGGAGGAATATAATTAGGAATTCTGTATTTTGTTAATTCATCAATATCCTCTTTCTCCATTTCAAATTCCATTGCCTCCCAATTCTCTTTAATATGTTCCATTGAAGTTGAAAAAACTTCCGGTTTAAAACCTAAACTCTTCACCCAATTCAAAACAATCTGATTCTGAGTCTTACCATACTTCTTAGACAATCTAACTAAAGGCTCCCAATTATGTTCAATTGTTCTACCCTGCCTTAAAGGCCTCCAGATTATTGTTTGGATATTTAGTTCATTACACAAATCAAATATTCCCTCATCTTGGCACTCTCTAATCTCAAAACTAATATGCGTCTCATGTGCAAATAATTTATCTTTAAACTCTTCACTAAATTGTTTAATCAATTTCTTATTTGAATTAGACAAACTAACATACCTAGTCCTGTTAGTATTCAGTAGTTCCCATAATTTCTTTACAACCTGATCATAACCAAACTTAACAACAAGAGATTGAGTAACAAGAGTTGAATCAAAATAATCAGCTTCAAATAAAGAATACATACTCTCAATATCTTCTTCTAAAACTTTAAAATCTAAAATATCTCTAGGATATACAGAATTTGTAAGGAATAAGTCCTTTCTATCAATTCCTGATTTCTTTAACGCTTGAGCAAAAAACTTTGCAGCATTACCATGACCATAACCCAATGAAATCTCTGAAAAATTGTATCCAATATTAAACTGATTTATTAAAGCATCAATATATACACTATCTTCTTTAGTATCTTGCAAATCTACATCTCTATGACCTCTTCCACCAATACCATAGGTACCAATTCCAATTGGGGAGAGTTCTTTATTTGAGAGTGTTTTAATGTTTTTCATTGCTTATTACATCTTCTAACAATACAGGAAATTCTGTACATCCAGACTTAGTCGTAAAATGCCTCATCTCATGCATTAATATATACTTCGCGTCTAAAAATTTACTAATTTTCTTCCCTTCTTCTATCGGAACGTACGGATCATTATCAGATTGATAATTTATAAAAGTCTCACACCTCTCTTTTATCTTCTTCCAATCAAATTCTCTAGCAAAAAAAGTATCAATCTTCCCATCTTCTTTTGGATACCAAAGATACTCTGTGAACCCAGCAATCAAATATGCCTTTTTAATCTTCACATCATAATCCATAAGGAAGTTAAACAAAAAAGAGCAACCCCTCGAATGACATATAAAGATGGTCTCAGGAGTAATCTTATCCATATACTTCTCAATAACCTCATACCATTTTGATAATTGATGACCATTTTCTGTAGGGAAATCCGGAGCAATACATTCGTATCCCTTCTCTTCTAATTGTTTCTTCATCCATGGAAACCAATGTGCTTGTGAATTATCACCACTTCCATGAATTATAAAAAAGTTTGTCATATTTCATGTATTTTAACACAACTAACAAGTCGCCTGCTTCAATCCTATTACGAGTCCAATACATCCTGCCGTATATTAGAAATCTATACCGTTTTACTAATCACTGACTTATAAAGGTCAATCAAACTTCTTACCATTACTTCGTTTGAATAATTTTTCAAAGCATAACTATAAGCATTATATGAAAGTTCCTCTCTTAATTTGGGATTCTCAACAAGTATTTCAAGTTTGTTCTGTAAATCTTTTTGATTAATTTCCATTCTTCCTTCGCGAAGATGAAGATCAATTAAAAATCCTTGAATTCCATCAACAAATATATTGGGAACACTTTCACCTTTTGTAAAAATAGGTGTAACAGCAAAATACATCGCCTCAATAACAGAAAGAGGAAGATTCTCGGAGGTACTTGGCATACAGAAAATATGAGATTTCATCAATATGTCTTTTAATTTTTCATGAGAAAGATATCCATAAAATACAATATTTTTATTTAACTTATTCTCTTCTACTAATTCATCATGTAAAGGACCATCACCGACTATATTAAGTTTAACCTTTTTATTTTTCAAAGTTTTAAATGCATTTATCGTTTCTTTGATCCCCTTATCTTTTTCCAATCTTCCAACAAATGATATTTCTGTAAAAGGATTGGCCCTTTTAATCCCCTTTAATATATTAATATCAACAGGATCAAAGTCCACTCCATGAGGAATAATTTTGATTTTTCTTGAGTCATTTATACTATACTTTTCTATAAGAAGTCTTTTCGCTGAATCGCTCAATACAACGACTGAATCAGCATTATTAATTGCATCCTCC
>DASZTI010000115.1:0-2770 GCA_035548215.1 Candidatus Dojkabacteria bacterium | reverse complement strand
CATATCAAGTCTAACAACAGCTTCTTCATCGCCAAAGATGTATTGAGCTAAAGTTTTCGCAAGTTGAGTCTTACCAACTCCCGTTGGACCTAAGAACATAAATGAGGCAATTGGCTTTTTAGGATCTTTAAGCCCTACTCTTGCTCTTCTAACCGCTTCTGATACGGCCTTAACAGCATCTTCTTGGCCGACAACTCTTTCATGTAGTATTTCCTCAAGTTTAAGGAGTCTCTCCTTCTCTTCTGCCTTAAGATCCCTAACAGGAATACCTGTTACTTTTGATATTACCTCTGCTATATCATCTGCGGTTACAGTTGGAGTACCTGTTCCTCTGGTTTGATTCCAAGCTTCTTCAAGTGGAACCATATCTTTCTTAAGTTTTTCGATATCCATTTTAATTCTTGCACTCTCTTGATGATTACCACTTCTTGAAAGTGATTCTCGTTCTTTCTCCATTCGATCTATTTTATGTTTGATCTCTCTTAAATCTTCAGGTTCAGAAGAAGTATCAAGTCTTACCTTACTTGCGGCCTCGTCGATTAAATCAATAGCTTTGTCTGGTAAGAAACGATCTTGAATATATCTCTCAGAAAGTTTAGCTGCTGCGTCAATTGCTTCATCAGTAATTTTTACTCTATGGTGTCCTTCGTATTTATCTCGTAAACCATTAAGTATTTCTATTGTTTGATCAACAGTTGGTTCATTAACAAGAATTGGTTGGAATCTTCTTTCGAGAGCCGCATCTTTTTCGATATATTTCTTATATTCGTTTAAAGTTGTGGCACCAATTATTTGAAGATCTCCTCTAGCTAAGGCTGGCTTTAACATATTTGCTAAGTCCATTTGGCCTTCAGCTGCTCCTGATCCGACAATTGTATGGAGCTCATCAATGAAGAGGATAATATCTCTTCCAGCTTTCTCAAGTTCAGTAATTACTTTTTTAATTCTTTCTTCAAAGTCTCCTCGATGTTTGGCTCCTGCCACAACACCTGCCAAATCTAGTTCTTTAACTTTTCTGCCAATTAAAATTTCTGGAACATTGCCAATGGCAATTCTGTAGGCTAGCCCTTCTGCAATTGCGGTTTTTCCTACACCAGGTTCCCCTATTAATACTGGGTTGTTCTTCTTTCTTCTTGAAAGAATTTGAACTACTCTTGTTATTTCATCGCTTCGTCCGATTACTGGGTCAATCTTTCCGGCTTGAGCTAACTGTGTTAAATCTCTTGAAAATTGATCTAAATTTGGTGTCGCCGATTTTTCTTTAGCGTTTTCACCTTTTTCATCACCCTCTCCAACGATTTTCACAACGGTTTGTCTAGCCTTTACTTGAGAAATACCATATTTGTTTAGTATTTGTGCTGCAAGACCTTCACCTTCATATAATAGGCCTAAGAAGATATGCTCACCACCAATATAATTATGGCCTAGCTCTCTAGCTATTTGGAATGAGAGTTGCAATGCTTGCTTTGCTCTTGGGGAAAGAACTGGTGTTCCTTCATAACCATCGCCTTTGCTTTTAATAACTTCATCTAATTGATCAATCAATATATTTTTATCAATCCCTAATTCTTTTAATATTCTTGCTACAACTTCATCAGTTTGAGCAACTGAGATTAAAAGATGTTCAGTATCAATGATTCGACTACCATTATCAACAGCTAATTCTGCAGCTGTTTGAATAGCATTTTCTGCTCTCTCTGAAAAATATTGTGATATATCTACATATTCTTGTGCCATGTTTTGTATTTTACAATATCTTTTTAAATTAGCAAAGACCTGTAGAGATTGCTAATTGGGTTATTTGAAAATATCTTTTAATATCAACTCTGGTGCATTTAGTGTGAAAATCTCTTTTCTCTTTTCTTCATTTACTTGTTGTGTATGATTTCGTAGTGATTTAAGAATAGTTTGATTAAGTTTATCTGGAGTAATCTCGCCTTCTAATATAATTTTGCTTAAGCCTAACTCTTCTAAAATTCGCGCATTAAGTTCTTGTTCATTATGTGTAACCCATGGGATCGGTACTAAGACAGATTGCTTACCAAGTACACCTAATTCATAAACAGTGTTAGCTCCAGATCTTCCAACGAATAGATCCATTGTTTTAAAAACATAACCGATCTCATTATCACTTACAAATTTCGTAACATACATTCTTTTCCTTAGATCTGGGGATAACTTCTTCCAATCTGTTGTTAATACATCAAAGTCTTTGAATACCTGATTATCACCTGTTTGAAGAATTATTTGATAATCAAGAAGAGCATATTTCATTAATTCTCTAACAATTGTATTTAAAATATGAGATCCCTGACCACCACCAGAGATATAAAGGATTGGTAAATCTTTTTGTCGTTTCTTCATATCTTCGACAGCTTTATAAAGGTCTGATTTAGTATCAATCTTTTTAGGATCAAAAATGCTAGATCTTAATATGTTTCCAGTGTGTAATACTTTTCTTGGATTAAAGTATTGTTTGGAAGATGGAAATGTAATGTACACCCGCTTTGCAAAGTAGGAAGTTAGTTTATTTGAAAGTCCTACTGCTGCAGTCTGTTCATGAAGATATAATGGAATGCCTTGTAGCCAGGCTGAGATACCAATTGGAACGCCTAAATATCCTCCAGTACAAAAGATTAAATCTGGTTTAAATTCTTTAACATATTTATATGCATCGATTATGCCTAGAAAGGTTCTTAAAAGAAGTGTTATAGTTGAAAATTCAAATCGTCTTTGAAATTTTCCTGCTCTGATTGCAACGAACTTAACA
>DASZTI010000114.1:0-1556 GCA_035548215.1 Candidatus Dojkabacteria bacterium | reverse complement strand
CGTCTTGTGCAACAACAGAAGGAGTTAATCTACTTCCTTGTGCATTTGCAATTACAGTAGGCTGGCCACCTGACATAATTGCTACAACGGAGTTAGTTGTTCCTAAATCTATTCCTAATATTTTTCCCATATTTTTAAAATATAAATTTAAATAGGCAATTCTTTTACACACAAAGACATCATAGATGTCGTAGTGTAAAGGAACTACTTATTTGGACTTAGATATTACAACTCTAGCAGGTCTTATAACCGCATCTCCAATTTTAAACCCTGCCTGTATGACATCAAATACCTTTCCTTCTTGATTCGCATCAGTAGTTGGTATTGATGATATTGCCTCGTGAATACTTGAATCAAAAACATCACCTTTAACAACATTAATTTTTTCTATACCTAACTCTTCAAATGCTTTATCTATATCTTCTAATACAATTTTAATACCATTAAACCAACTTTGAGTTTCTTCATTAAATGATATGTTCTCTGCACTTTTAAATGCGAAATTCACATCATCTACTGTTTTTAAAAGAGCCTTCACTATCTTAAGTTTATTTTGCAGCATTATCATTCCAACTCTTTTATCAATATCTCTTTCTAAATTTGCATAGTCTGCCAATGCTTTTTTAAGTTGATTTTCTAAAAGAACATTTTCCTGAGTAAGCATCTCAATTTCCTTGTGACTAATATCTACTTTAGGATTTTTTTCAGCCTTTTCTTCATTAGCTCTTTGAAGATCTTCTTGTAATTGCTCTTGTACTTTTTTCTTTTTGTTTACATCCATCCTTGTAATGATTGCTCAACTGAATTTCTTAATGTATTTAACATAGGTACTACCATAGAGTAGTTTAGTCGTTTGCTACCAATTACTCCCATATGACCCTCTCGTCCTTTTAATAGTTTTACTTTTGTAAATGCCAATGCACAGTTTTCAAAATCCGTAATTCCTGATTCGCTTCCAATAATGACGGATGTTTCTTCACCTTGATGTTTGCTAAATATGTTTCTTAACATGTTGCTGTCTTCTAAAATGTCTAATACTCTTTCTAAAACATGAATATTTCTAAGTTCCTCATATTTCATAAGTGAAGAAACTCCGTAAAATCTTCTATCATCATCAGAAATATAGAAAGCAGCTGTATTACATTTTTCGACTAAAATATCTAACAATTGCTTTACTAATTGCTCATATGAAAATCTTACTCTGAATATGCCTTGCTTAATTTCAATCTCATCCATTGGTGACATATTGTACAATTTGGAATTTTCATTGATATATAGTTTAAGAGCTAAATCTGTTGGCATTCTTCCTGATGAGGCATGGCTTTTTTCTAACAAACCTTCTTCCATTAATCGAACCATTTCATTTCGAATTGTTGCAGAACTAACGCCTAAATCATATTTGTTTAAGAGGTATGTTGAACCGACTTCTTCAGCATTGGTCATAAATTCCTCAATTATTGCAGCCAAAATACTTTTTTGTCTGTCTGATATCATATTAGCAGTTAAACTATTTAATTGCTAAATATTAACAAGCAGATAGTAGAATGTCAAATTAT
>DASZTI010000113.1:0-2732 GCA_035548215.1 Candidatus Dojkabacteria bacterium | reverse complement strand
ACCATCAGATTTCATTAATATTTGATCTTCAATGTCGCTATTCTTAACACTAACCTTACCAAAAATAATATCCTCACATACAGTAATCCCTTCTTTTGGAACTTTCATTCTAACAACATGAGGTTCACCTGCTTCTAATTTCTTATTTACTTCCTCTTCTGTAAGATTTCTGCACAAACCATCATACATAGGCTTTTGTTTGGACTGCGTTTGAACCTCTCTAAGTTCTGCTAATCTTTCTTTCGTACAGAAACAGTAATATGCATGACCATTATCTAAAAGTTCTTGTGCATATGTTTTGTAGAGTTCTAATCGCAGTGACTGAACATATGGTCCATAACCTCCGTCTTTGTGTGGACCTTCATCAAATTCAATTCCAACCTCTTCATAGGCTTCAATCATAGCTTCAACACCATGAGGCACAAGTCTTTTTTGATCAGTATCTTCTACTCTAAGAATATTCTTTCCATTTTCTTTTCTCGCAAGAAGAAAGTTAGGTAAATAAGCACGAATGGTACCAATATGTACTTTACCTGTAGGGCTTGGTGCTGCTCGATATCTAGATTCACTCATAATTATTGATGTGTTAGCTAACAATTGTTATCATTATATCATGACTTTAACCGAAGCATCATATTGGACGAGAAGGTTTGGTGTATTAGCCCTTATTGGGGTTGGTGCTTTCTTTTTAATTGCCTTTTTGATTTTAAGTTTTGGGAATAAGAGCTTAACCGCTGATTATTTAACTCCAAATTATGCTTGTACAAACACAAAGGAAGAATTCCTACCTAACAAGCTAAGCATTCCATCACTTTCAGTAGCCCCAGGATCAGATTCAGTTTATGCTCTTGAAACACAAACAGGACAAGTTGATAACTTGCCAAGAGTTGTTAATGTTTTTAAATATAACATCCTGGGACAAGCATTAGATTCACAAGGTGAAGCAAAGTTACTTGCATCTAAAATGGGCTTTAATCCAGATTCTTTGCAAAGAATTGGGACAACGCAATATGGATGGACCGATTCACTTACCAACAGAAAATTAGTGATAGAAGCAAGAAATCTTAATTTTGTATTAACAACTAATTTCACAGTTTCTAATTCAATTGATACAACGGCATCATTACCATCTGATCCTGAGGCAATTAATTTAGCTACTGATTATTTAAGAGCTAAGGGATTAATGTATGATGATCTCCTTAAGCAACAGCCACAATTAACATATATTCATATTCAACCAGATGGTTCATTTACTCAAGCAAACTCAAAAGCAAATGCACAATTGATCAGAGTTGATTTTTATAGAAAGTCATCAATGATTTCAGTTCGGTCAGATATTCAAGGTGCCGCTCAAATAAAGCAGGAACTTGAGAGCAAATTATTTAAAGCCACAACCGATTCTATACTAACTGACAAAGGAAGAATTGATGTTTATGATTTTGATACAGTCGATGCTTACGCCAATCCGTACCAGCCTAATATCATGGTGTATGTTGGACCAGCTAATAAGTTAGATAAGAATTCGGACACATCTAATAGAAGTGTTTACGCTGTTAACTATAGATATTGGCCACTTGATCCAACGCCATGTGGAACTTATCAATTGATCCCCCCTTCAACAGCTTTAGAGCAAGTTCAAAAGGGTAAGGGCAGTTTAGTCTATTTAAATGACAAAAATGGCGATGATGTAGTTCCTTATACACCAAGAATAGTTAGAAAGTTTACTATTTACACGATAACAATTGGTTACTATGAATCACAAAGCGAACAAAAGTTCTTACAGCCTATTTATATAATTTCTGGTGAGGCAACTTTCAGCACTGGAATTATTGGACAATTCCATTATTACATTCCAGCTATCGACTATAACTCAATTCAAAAGAAAGTTGTCACACCAACAACAACTACTGATAGTAACTCAGCTGGTTCTATACTCGGTAATTAAAGAGAAATACTATCATTAAATAGCCTTAATGCTTCTCCAAATCTATCTTGTGAATTCATAACAACGATTAAAAACCTCTCTTTTCCTTTAACCCAATATGATGTAAAGCTTGGGCCAGACGCATAAGTGAATCCTGTTTTAAGTCCTTTCACATATTGGTTAGCTGGGAGGAGTTCATCAGTTGATATTAAAGTTTGAGTTACATTTGTTCCTAACTGCTTAGATTGATATGTTAAGGTATAAAAAGGCTGAGAAGTAACCTTTGTTATCCTGTTTTCACCGCTGGTAACAAGGGAGAGCTTTAACATATCTTTCGCAGTTGAATAGTTATTATCGTCATAAAATCCTGAAGGATTTGAGAAGTGAGAGCTTGCCATACCAAGTTCTTTTGCTTTATCGTTCATTGCTTTTACAAAGCCAGTATATCCTCCGTTTGAATATTCATTAGCAAAAATTATTGCAGCATCATTTGCAGAATATACTAACATTGCATTCAGCAGATTGTTTACAACAACTGTATCCCCGACTTTAATTCCTAATCTTCTATCAACACTTGGTATCGGTTGAGTGACAGTTATCTTAGAGCTTAGATCATAATTATCTAGAACGACTAAAGCTGTAACAAGTTTTGTCATACTGGCTATCGCTCTTTTTTGATTAATATTTTTACTATCTAAAGTCATATTACGATTAAGGTCGTAAACGATATACGAAGTTGAGGTAATGCTTGTATCATGAAATTTAACAATTTTATTTGGACTGTTTAGTGGTTCATTTTGTTTAAAAG
>DASZTI010000112.1:0-1646 GCA_035548215.1 Candidatus Dojkabacteria bacterium | reverse complement strand
TTCCAAATAGCGGGCCTACCATGAGGACAACTATATGGTGTATCGCATTTCATTAAGTCTTTGTATATTTGAATACACTCTTGATTATTCAAAGGCTGACCAGATCTAATACTACTATGACAAGCCATAGTAGCTAAAAGGTCATCAATATATTCATCAATCTTTTTCTTACTATCTTTCACATCTTCAATATTAAGAATATTTCTAAAGATTTCTTCAATATTACTTTGTGTAAATTCGGAAGGGATTGATGTTATTTCTACTTTATTAGCTTTTAAGTTTAAATTAATGCCAAGATTATTAAAGAACTCTTTATTCTCATTTATAAATATGGCTTCAATATCATCTAATTCTAATACAACAGGAACAAGAAGATTTTGGATATTTTCTCGACTGCCATTGTATCTTTTAAGAAGTTTTTCGTAATTGATTCTTTCAGCGGCAGCATGTTGATCAATAACCCAGAGGTCTTTTTCAAACTCTAAAACAATATATTTATTAAATATTTGAAATGCATTTTTAATATGGTTATTGGATTGCGAACGATCATCTTGCGTTAAAAAGCCTAAGCCTTGCTGAAGAGCCTGATTGTCTTGTTTATTTTTTAATAACTGTTTAGAAAATTCCAAACTACTTTTAATACTATATTCCTTAGGTTCCTTATCAAATCTTATCTCAGTATTATTTGATCCACTAGGTTTTTGAGTTGGTTGATAATCAAATTGTGTGTTGTCATTAAGTAAACCATTGTTTTCGTTTACTTGAGAATTTTCTGACTTTATAGCTTTACTAAGTGCTGCTGTGATGGCTTCTTGTAATTGAATATAGATTCGATATGGATTTTCAAACTTTATTTCTTCTTTTCTAGGATGAACATTTACATCAATAAGTCTTGGTTCTATATCAAGATTTATTATAAAGGGAACCTTTCTGCCAATGGGAATGTATCTGTAATATGCCTCATGAACACTTCTTGCAATACCGTTATCCCAAATTGGTCTGTTATTAACAAAAATGTATTGATGATTGGTTTTATCTGCATTATTACTTGGATGACTTACATAACCATAGGTATTTAAACCATTACCATTGCTCTTAAATTCTAAAGATTTATCAATCCATTCTTGCTTTAAAACCTTTTTAATTCTATCAATGCTTAGTCCTTTAACATCTGTTACTTTTGGTAGATTATATGTTTCTTTATTATCTTTAACTAAAATCCAATGAATATTAGGGTAGATTAAGAAGTAAGGAATGAGTATTTCTACAATCTTCCTGTACTCCGTATCTGGAGTTTTCAAAAACTTCTTTCTAGCAGGAATTTTTTCAAAAATATTTGCAACTGTAATAGTTGTACCATTCTCTCTTGCGGCTTTCTTTGGTTCTAAAGGTGTGATGCCATCAAAATCTAATTGATATGCGAATTCGCTTTCATTTGTTTTAGATAAAATACTGACATTTGCAATTGAAACAATAGTAGAGAGAGCTTCCCCTCTAAATCCCATGGTTAAGATATTGTTAAGATCTTCCATTGAGGATATTTTACTTGTTGTGTGTGCCTCAAATGCTTTTGCTAAGTTTTCTTTATCAATTCCAATACCATTGTCACTAATTTCCATTGATTTAACGCCACCCTCTTCAATTTT
>DASZTI010000111.1:0-1837 GCA_035548215.1 Candidatus Dojkabacteria bacterium | reverse complement strand
ATGAGTTAAGTCTGGCCATTAAGTTTTTTCGCTAAAATAGGAATGTTGTGTGATCATATATTTGGGAACTGAAGTAGGTGCTGATGTAAGCTCCCCTGACAACTTTCCAGCAAAATCAAGCATTACAGACAGGTAAGTTGGTCAGTGCTTCAAAAGTTGTTTCTTCAATATGTCAAAGAACAGACGATATAGATACTTCTTCAAAAGTGACATTCTGAACACAACCAAACTTCCTAATTGGCGATTACGATATTACGATTAATTCACGAAGTGAGGCCAATTATACTTCTGGTAATATAGAAATCCGAATCGACCAAGCAAATTGACATAATATTTCTGTGATTCCTTATTGTCGAAATTATACATGACTACTTTTGATATTGACGAACTGGTTTCTATTATTGCAATATCAAGCCTTGAATCATTATCAAAGTCGCCAATAGATAGAGGGCTTACATAACAATTATTGGACTCTGCGAATCTCGAAAAAAAAGTTTTTCCACGCAATTCGGATATAAAGTAGGCGCAAGGACAATTTGTACAATTGCCGGTTAATTCATCAATTTTACAATAAACCAAACTATCTGTTTTATAGATGACCAGATATGGAGCCTCAATCAAAAGAGTATTTGGAAGAAAGGGTTCATCCAAAACATGTAGCATGGTCGTATCGTCTCCATCAATATTCAATTCGCCCCCTTTGTCATTAGAACTGAATTCATATTTCCAACCGCCACATCTAAATGCCGAATCGTTTACAATGTCTAAAGGATATATGTCGGGCATGAGCGTATCGAGTTTATTGAAAGAAAAAAGGTGATTAGAGTCAACTAAATATTTTTGCGTTTTTAAGACTATCCCATTTCCAAAATCAGTATAAATCCCATTGGATGTAGGATGTGGTAGATTCCCTGAATGCACTTTTTTCAAAGGTTCCCCTCTTCCAACCTTTTCGTAACAAGAGTAGGAGAAGAATAAAAAATATGCTAACCAGAAGAGGTTATTTCTTGACTTGATTTTCTTTGCTATAAACATTCCCATCGGAAGCTGTTGCCGGAGTAGATGAATTCGCTAAGTTTTTTGCAGTGTCAACATCTATAATAGCCATAGAGGCTGTATTGTCATAATCATGTTTGACCTCTAATTGGTAGAAATAATACTTATTCTCCCTGCCATAATAAGACGTTTCAATTACTTTGGTAATCTTTTCTCCCACGACATTATGAGTGTGAACATAATCATTGTAATCAGTAGTGCCTCCAACCCAATTTGTTGCTCCACCTGTTGGGTCATTTTCGGGGTGTAATTTTGATTCTATAACTGCTGCTGCAATATTTTTCATATGCCCTGTAAATTCGGGATCTTGGGCATCATTGTTTTTTGAATTGCCAAAAGCAGTTACGTCAATTGTCTTGCCATCCTTACGAATCTTATTCTTAAAATTCATGTAGGCCTGCCCACCTTCTCCATTAGCAAACATTTTTTGCTTTTGGGCAGCTGAGGTGGATGGCTTTCCAGTTGCGTTCATGCTTTTATACAGATCGTCTTCTCCGTATTTTACTGAGAGGTTTTCGATCGTGTAGGCGAAGTATTCCGCGGCTTGTCCTCCACCCTCACCATAAGCAAAATTTATGCGATTGGTAAATTGCTCAAGTGATAATCCTAGTTCGTGATTGACACCATTGGCATCAACCGCTATGAGCGGAGCTGTATTACCCTTAACACTACCCCAACGAATAAACGTCCCATCCGTTGAAAAATATGCTTCAGTTCCGTCGATATCAATAGCGGCTATACTACAATTCGATGCAAACTGATAAGGCGTTAGTCCCGGATA
>DASZTI010000110.1:0-2721 GCA_035548215.1 Candidatus Dojkabacteria bacterium | reverse complement strand
CTAAAGTTTTCATCAACACCGTGCATATTACAATCATCATTAGCTAAACCTACTGAAACAGCATCAATTCCAAAGATTTCTTTCATTTTAGCAATTACTGGGATAGCACCTCCAACATAATAATCAAAAACTTCTGAACCGTAAGATTCCTCTAACATTTTTCTAACTTTGCTAAATTGCTCTGAATCGGTTTTTAATTTAACTGGATCATGTAATCCTGAAGCTACAACTTCTGACTGCACATATTCAGGAGTATTTTCTCTCACAAAGTTCTCGAATAATTCTAAAACTCGTTGAGGAGATTGTGATGCTACAAGTCTAAAATTGATTCTTGCTTCAGCAACATTAGGCACGATATTTGCATAACCATTTCCAATATATCCAGACTTTAGTCCAGTCACTTGCAGTGTAGGACGAAGACCTGTTTGAGTATAGAAATCGTATTTATTATTCTCAGTTCTTAATGCCTTAAATCCTACATTCGTTAAAACTTTTCCTGCATCAATTTCAGTTAGTCTTTTATTGTTTTTAAGCTGTTTTTCAGTTATTTCATCAACATCATTATAAAACCCTGGAATTGTTACAACATTATTATCATCATAGATTTTTGCAAGTAATTTACTTAATTCAAAAGCTGAATTTGCTACAGCGCCACCATAAACCCCAGAGTGAACATTATTATCAGAAACTTTGAATTTTACAGTTAAATTCATTCCACCTCTAAATGAAGAATCAAATGAAGGTCTCCCAGCAACCAGTTCACCATCTGAAACTAGAATATGGTCACATGTAAGTAGGTCTTTGTTCTCAGTTATTATTTTAATAAGAGAATCAACATCTCCTACTTCCTCGCCACCTTCAATTATAAATTTAACATTATATTTAAGTTTCTTCTGCTTAATTAATTCTAATACTGTAAAAATGTGAACAAAACTTTGTCCTTTATTATCCATAACACCTCTTGCATACAATCTTCCATTTCGCTCTGTTAGTTCAAATGGTTCACTATTCCAACCATCTTCCTTATCGGCTGGTTGAACATCATAGTGGCCATATACTAAAACAGTTTCGGCATCATCAGATAGTTTATATGAAGCAAATACAAGAGGGTTAGTGCCTTCCACTTCTAGAGATTTTACTTCGAAGCCATTTGATTGAAAAAGATTCTTTAACCATTCAACTGTTTGAAGCATATCCTCTTTCTTCTCCAGATCTGTTGATATACTTTTAAAAGACACATATTCTTTTAAAAGTTCTTTATATTTTTGGACATCCATAATATTAATTAATAAATTTAAATAGATACTTTGACTTCATTATAAAATTCTTCTTGATTAATAGAATTCCACTCCCCAGATGGATCCGTGGCCACTGGCAATCCATTGTCATAAGCTAATGATAATACTCCTAATCTTTCAAGCTTTTCCTCAGAAGGAATGCTTCGCAATGTCCCATCCGGATTCCATGATGCCCGACATGTATTACAATGAACTTCTAGAAGCTCTTCATCTTGTGGGTACATGCCTTTATAAAAGACTCCTTTTGTTTGAGAATGACAATAACAACAAGGCCCCATATTGCATATCTTTTGTCCCATATTTTTTATTCTTAATTAAAAAACCTCCTATTCGGAGGTATGTTTACTTTTATGAATTCTTTTAATAAATAAACTAATACCTCCTTAAATTAACCCATCCGAGAATGAGGGCTCTATTAAAGACATGATAGTTTTTATTTACTAAATTTTTCATAGACCAGTGATTCTACACCTGAGGGAATTAATCGTCAATCAACGATATTACCTCCTACTTAATCTTAAGCTATTTAATACAACAGAGATTGAACTAAAAGCCATTGCTGCACTTGCCATAATAGGCGAGAGTAATAATCCAGTTGTAGGATAAATTAAGCCTGCTGCAATAGGTATACCAATGACATTGTAGCCAAAAGCCCAGAATAAGTTCTGTTTTATTATTGAAATAGTTTTCTTTGAAATAGCTAAAGTATTATAAATTTTTGCAATATTCCCACCGACTATAACAACTTGTCCTGTTTCCATTGCTATATCACTACCATTACCCATAGCAATACCTACATCGGCTTGAGCCAACGCTGGAGCATCGTTAATACCGTCTCCAACCATAACTATTAATTCATTATTAGGCATTGCTTGTTTTAGCTCTTTTATTCTATCTGCTTTTTCAGTCGGCAAGACATCTGATATTACTTTAGTTATTCCTAATTTATTGGAAATATATTTAGCAGTTGATTCATTGTCGCCAGTTAACATAACGCAATTATATCCTTGAGAATTTAATTTCCCAATCAACTCTATAGCTTCTTCTTTAATTTCATCCGCAATACTAATCAATGCAACAACCTTTTTATTTACAACAGCAAACACAACAGTATTAGCTTTATTAATCGATACCTCAAATGATTTTTGCACATTCCTATCTAACTTAATATCGTATCTTTTTAAAAGCTTCATGTTACCAACTCCAACCATTAAATCATCTACTTTTCCAATTACCCCTACACCATCAATGTTTTTAAAGTCAGTTATTTCAGAAGAACTTTTGAACTTCCCTTCTAAATACTTAACAATAGCTAAAGATAATGGATGTTGCGATTGTTTCTCTAAAGCATGAATCATTGAGGCATATTTATTATCAGTCTTTTTAATCCATTCCCACGAAGTTACTGAAGGTTTTCCTTTAG
>DASZTI010000109.1:0-4016 GCA_035548215.1 Candidatus Dojkabacteria bacterium | reverse complement strand
TCAAGCAATGGATCCATTCTTACAAAGTTAACATTATTCTTTTTACCTAAATCTTTTAAGAAAAGTTTTAAAGTATTTAATATCTCATATTTTTGTTTTGCGTCTTCAGTTAAAAACACTGGACCGTTGGAAATGTAGATATGAGTTCTGAGTTTTGTTGGAATAAGTTGAGCAAGTGCTAAACCAACTATTTTTTTATGGCTTAAGTTTTGACTGATTTCTTCTTCAACTGCTAAAAACCAAACTTTTCTACCTAAAGCTTTTTGAAATTCTCCCCAAGCATATGACTGAAGAATATTTGAATGAGAAACTCCTTTTGCATATCTCTCCCATTCTTCTTTACTACTGATCTCAATTACTTTGTACATTTCCTTTACTGTCTGAGTTTAATATTTTATCTCTCATAACTTCATAGACTACTATACCAGCGATTGTTGCTACATTTAAGGATTCTTTCTTACCAAACATTGGTACATATATTACTTTATCACACATCTGCAAAATATGTCTTTTGATTCCTTCTGTCTCATGTCCTAATACTAAAGCGACTTCATTAGGATATTGAACCTGAAGGTAATTTACAGCATCATCCGTTATCTCTACTCCATAGACTGGAACATTTTGTTCTTTTAATGAAGTAATTGCTTCCTCTGTTGTTTTAAAATATCGCCATTTAATACTCTCTGTTGAACCAAGTGCCGTTTTTTTTACTTTAAGATGCTCTGGGGTTGGTGAAATTCCACATATAAGAATTTCATATGCACCTGCTCCATCTGCAGTTCTAAAGATACTACCTACATTGTATGCAGATCTTACATTATCAATTATTATGTAAAGTTTTTTCATTATCTAAAAAGTCCTTCAATTAAATCTGGTATATTATATCCTTTTTCTATTATATTTTTTGCAACTTCTCTACACTTCATAAGTAATTTCATATCTGTAATTTTTGCGACTTTAAAGTTTGGAATACCAGACTGTCTAATGCCATACACTTCACCAGGCCCTCGATGTTCAAGGTCATACTCAGCCACATCAAAACCAGAGTTGTGTGTACTGAAATATTTTAATCTCTCAATTACGGTTTCTTCATTCTCTAGATTATCACCAGATAGAACATAACAATATGACTTCATAGTTCCTCTACCTACTCTTCCTCTAAATTGATGGAGTTGAGCAAGACCAAATCTTTCTGCATTTTCAATTACCATTATTGTCGCATCTTTAAAGTCGATTCCGACCTCGATTACAGAGGTGGATATAAGGACATTAATTTCTTTTTCTTTAAACTGCTTTAATACTTCATCTTTCTGAGCCTCTTTCATTTGTCCGTGGAGTAGTCCGACCTTTAAACCTTTTAACACAGATTTTGAAAGCAGTTCGTATTCTTTTGTTGCTGCTCTCGCTTCACTCTTTTCTGATTCTTCAATTAATGGAAATACAACAAATGCTTGTTCTTGATAATTCGAAGTTATTATTTTTTCTTTGATCCATTCATAACAAGCTTTACGTTTTATAGATGGTACATAATGAGTCTCAATTGGTATTCGGTTCTTTGGCATTTCATGTATGAATGATGCGGACATATCTCCAAAGAGAACATTAGTTAAAGTTCTTGGAATTGGAGTTGCTGTCATACTTAAATAATGAGGATACAGGTTGTTTTTATTTGGTTTAATGAGCTGGTTCCTTTGCTCTACACCAAATCGATGTTGTTCATCAATAATGATCAGACCAAAATTGTCTGGTAATTCTTGGTTGTAAAGGATTGCATGCGTTCCAATTACAATTCTAGCTTTATTACTTTTACTTTCAATTTTTCGTTTTGAGGCAAGAAAGTCTATTTCGATATTTTCTTTTTCTAAAAGTTTAGAAATATTGTCATAATGCTGGTTGGCCAAAATAGAAGTTGGAGCCATAAGGCATGCACTATATCCTGCTCTAACAGTTGCATACATTGCTAATGCTGCAACAATTGTTTTACCACTTCCTACATCACCATTTAAAAGCTTTCTCATTGGTTGTATATTTTTTGCTTTACCGCTACCCATTTCATCTAAAATATCTTCAAGTGCTTTTTTCTGGTCGTTAGTCATTTCAAAAGGAAGTTTAGATATCATTTCTGAAAGGTCAGACATTGTGGTTTTAATAACTGGAGACTCCCAATCTTTTCTTTCAAGCATGCCTTCTTCCATTCTTATAGCAATCTTAAGCATCTCATCAAATCCTAAACGTGCTCTTCCTTGGTCGATTTCTTCCAAAGTTTTAGGAATCTGAACTTGAGAAATTGCTTGTGGAAGTGAAAGAAGTTTTTGATCTTTTTGAATCTCGTCAGGCAGTGTATCAGTTATTATTTCATTGCTATATGGTAGTACTGCCTTAATTCTAGATCGTAACCATTTAGAAGAAATTCCTTCTGTTTCTGGATAGTATGGAGCTATCTTTCCAAGATGAACTTGTTCAGCTTCTTCTTGGTATAGTTCGTACTCTGGATTGGAAATATCTTTTGCACCAGGTTTGTCAGGAATCTTTCCTTGAAAAAGATAATATGCGCCTTTATGGATTGCCTTTGCTAAGTATGGTTGGTTAAACCAAAGGGCATATATTTTTCCAGTTTCATCTTCAAGTTGAGCTCTAGTTAAAACTTTCCTAGTTCTTGTATATGCATTTTTGATATCAACTACCTTGGCAAGAATAGCTCCTTGTTTGTCTTGTTTGAATTGAAGAATACTTATGACATTTGTACTATCTTTATATTTATTGGGAATGTGAAAAAGCAAGTCTTTAACAGTAATAATGCCAAGTCTTTCTAAAGCAGTTGCTTTTGACTGCCCTATTAAAGGAATTGTTGTAACTGAATCGCTCTCTTTATACATTTAAACTACTTTTGAAATAGGCTTGGTATTAAAGGTAGAATCATACCTCCAATTAAGACTATCGCTATTAAAATGTTTATAAGTTTGGTTATGTTTTTTTTGGTTTGTTCTTTCATATCTAGTATATCAATAAATTATTAAACAATTTTGAAAACTTTTTTTCCGATTTTCAAAACATTACCTTCAATTTTGAAGTTTGTATCAGTAACCGCTTTATCATCAATTTTGACAGCACCCTGTTCCATAAGTCTTCTAACTTCGCTTTTACTTGCAACTATGCATTCATCAACCAAAGCCTCAATGAGGATTTTTCCTTTTAGATTTTTCTCTTCAAGATCGACTGAGTAATCTTTATTCTGGAAAACTTCTTCAAAGTACTTCTGAGCTTTTTTCGCTCCTTCTTCACCCTTAATTTCTAGTGTGATTTGGTATGCTAACTTCTTTTTAAGTTCTATTGGGTTTGTTCCTGATTTAAGTTCCTTTTCAATCTCTTTAACTTTGTCTAATTCGTAAGTTGTTAAGAGTTCAAAGCCTTCAACAATCTGACTGTCTGGCATTGCCATAACTTTTCCGAAAATATTTTCAGGAGTATCTGAAAGCATAATCATATTACCTTCTGACTTTCCCATCTTAACGCCATCTGGTGTTGTTAAAAGTTTGCCTGAAACGACAAACTTATTCTTACCTTTTAATTCTTGCATGAGTGTTCGACCTGCTAACATATTGAAGAGTTGATCATTACCACCAAGCTCAGCATCAACATCCATAGCAACACTGTCATAACCTTGCATTAATGGGTAGAAAAACTCATGAAGATAAATTGGTTTGTCTTCTTCAAGTCTTTTCTGAAACATTGATCGTTTAATCATTTGCTGAACTGTAAAGTGTGAAGCTAATTCAATTACATCTTCAAAGGTTAGTTTACCTAACCAATCATTGTTAAATAGCACTTCAACAGGATTTTCTTTATTATTAATATCGATAATATGGCTGGCTTGTTCGGTATAGTTCTTGAGGTTTTCTTTAATTTGTTCTGCCGTTAACTTCACTCTTGCAGCTTTTTTATCTGTTGGATCACCGATTCGACCTGTAAAGTCTCCAATTAAAAAGATTACTCTGTGTCCTAATTTTCTAATATCC
>DASZTI010000108.1:0-1604 GCA_035548215.1 Candidatus Dojkabacteria bacterium | reverse complement strand
TTCCAGTACTGTGGGAACCAACAAAATAAACTTTCATAAAAACACCTTTAATTTTTCGAATTTAAAAAATAATTTTAATAAACTTTCTTCATTTTCACAGAGAAATATTAAATAAACTTCTTTAAAAAGATCTCCATGTTTATCATCTAGGTTGCGGTACACATATAAAATAGGCAGTCCAGAGGAAGGATCTTCGCCATAAGATTGCAAACATGTATTTATATCAACTTGTGCTGCCCCATATAAATCGATCACTGGTATGGCAGTCATGCATATTTTTTTATCTTTTGCCTTAGCAAAAGAAATAAAATCCTCGAAATATTGGTACGTTGGTTTGACTAAAGAAAAGAAAATTTCGAGATCTTTCGCTTCTACTAAATTATAATTTTTATTAAGAAACTCCCAAAGGTCAGATCTTTTCTTTAATTGATCGTATTCATTGGCAATATATTCAGATACTTTACTTTTGGACATCAGAAATTAATTTTCTAAATTCTTCCTCGGAAATTTCAACTGTATTAGTCGTCTTTTTCAAAGCATTGGATTGATCTTTTGCCGAAATAATAACTAATATTTTGCCTGGGTTAGACGATTTACGACACTCAATATAACTTTTATCATCAAATTCTATTTTCATAAAAAAGCTCTCAGTTTTTTAAACCTATTCCATCTGTTCCAAAAATCTTCAGGAGAAAACATAAAGATATATTCAATGGAATAATCTTCTTCATCTTTATATTCTTTGGGGAAAATTTCTACCGCATAAAGTTTATCAGAGGGATAAGAAGAGGGTAAGATTTCCTCAAACTCCCTAATAGTAATCCAAGAAAATTTTCTTAATTCTTTCCTAATTTTATCATGCTCTTGCCCTTCGGCTGTAGATACTAATATTCCGGGCATGTTAATTTCTTGCAGTAATAATTTCTACATGATCGTCATGCACAAACACAGAATGTTCTACATGAACACCAATACCATCTGTCACTACAGTCCAACCATCAGATAAAGTTTTAGTTTCGGTTGAACCAAGAGTTAGCATTGGTTCGATGGCTATGGCTAAGCCGGACTGAATTCTAATACCTTCATCTGGGTTTCCTTTGTTAGAAACAAAGGGAGGAGCATGTGGAGTATTCCAATCCAATCCATGCCCACCATAATTAGAAACGATACCAAAACCGTATCCTTTAGCACACTTGGAAATAGCATGACCAATAACGCCAAATCTTTTCCCCACAGCAATAGCTTCAATTCCTTTCATTAAAGACTCTTCCGTTGCCTTAATAAGTTGAATGTGTAGATCAGATTTTGGCTGACCGTAAATACAGGTTAAAGCACTATCAGCAATAGCACCATCAACCGTAGCACCTAGGTCGAAACTAACAACATCACCTTCTTGTAATTTATAATCAGAAGGAATACCATGTACTAACTGTTTATTAACCGAGATACAAACACCAGCAGGAAATCCCTTATATCCCTTAAAGGTAGGAACAGCTCCAGATTTAATTATTAGGTCCTCCGCCTCATCATTTAGTTGCTGTAATGTTTGAGTTGTTTTATCAAGGACTCTCTGTTGCAAAAAAGAAAGAGTGCCGGCAACTATT
>DASZTI010000107.1:0-14818 GCA_035548215.1 Candidatus Dojkabacteria bacterium | reverse complement strand
ATGAAAAGTAGGAATAGGATTTTCTTTCATCAATTCATATTGTTTTTGCAAAAGATGAAAAGTTATAACAATTGGGATGTTTTTTACTTTTTTTATTTTTTGAGCCGTGATCCAAGACATCCAGTTATGACAATGTATTAGATCGAATTCGATATTAGAATTTAAAACAGCATCAGCTAATTTCTCTTGCCATAGATTAAATTTATCAAAATCATTAAAGATCTCATATTTATTGGAAGACAATAAATCACGATCTGTTCTCTCATCTGTTGTTATAATATTGTTTCCGTAATTTCTACTTTTGTATGCAGTTGCAACATAACAACTGACTCCCCTATTTTCTAAACTCTCTTTGAGCTTTACAACATGCCAACCCATACCCCATAAGGCATTAGGAGGATAATCACTAGTAATAAGAAGAATATTCATATTTACAAAAACTTTATAAGACTCTTTTCTGTATTGATTTCAACATGACCACCGATTGGGATTGTAAATAATGGATCAGTATGACCAAAATCCAGATTGTATATTATTGGAATATCCAACCCATTAAAAATATCGTTATAAATGTCCTCTTCAGTGTCATTTTCATTAAAACCGCTTTGCGATGCAAAACGACCGATACAAATTCCTTTTAAATCTTTAAGATTTGTACATTGTGATAAATGAGTCAAGAATCTATGTATCATAGCTGGATTAGCGTTTTCATCCTCTTCTAAGAATAAAACCCTTCCTTTTAATTCAGGAAAGTATTTTGTTCCAGCTAAAACAAGTAATGTTTGTAAATTTCCAGCAATAACTTCACCTTCAGCCTCTCCATGCTTAAAAACTTTCCTTCCTACATTTTGTTGTAGAATTCTATGATCTGAATCTTTACGAAGAAAATATAGATCATCGGCATACTCTTTAGAATCTTCAACCAAGACTTCCTCTCCTTTATCAACAACCAATTTTTTGAAATAATCAAATGAATACTCAAAAGGACTGGGTTTATCAAAAGTAATCCCTGCTGGTCCCATATATGTTTTAATCTTCGCCAGTTTATTAACTGCAAGAAGCAATGCAGTAGTATCTGAAAATCCGACAATAGGTTTAGGATATTTAGCAAATAAATCATAATTTAGATAAGGCAATAATTGGTTAGTATTTGCTCCACCCCAGTATGCCATTAGAATATCTACACTCTTATCTGTTAACAAGTCTTCTAAAGCCTTAACTCGATCATTTATAGAACCAGCTAGATGATTTGTTTTTTCCCTTACCTGAGGATGCTCAAATATTTCAAATCCTTTTGATTTCAAATATTCGTAATCATTATCTTTTTTAGGTCGATCAAGAGGAGATGAAGTAGCAAATATACCTATTTTCATCTATTTATTAATTCAACTTATCTAAAATATCAAATTCTCTTAGAACTTCTAAGGAATCGGTAACTTCTTCTATATTTAATCCGTTCTTGCTCAAAAAATGCTTTATCACTTTAACTGGGTTAAGTTTTCTTTCTTTAGGTTTAACATTATTCCGAAGATCATTCAAATGATCCCACACCCTATTAACCAAACTTCTAAAATTGTCTTTTCTCATCTGATGTTTTTTAAAGAATTCCCTTTCCTCTGATAAATCGATATCAGTATTATGGAAAGATTCTCCGTATTTAGATAAATCATGTAGAATTTCATCAGAATTTTTACCTACAAGTCCGCCATTATGCAACAAGTACTTTAGGTATTTCCTATACACATATTCGGCACCATATTCTCCTACATGTGAACCAGCAATTTTCATATTAGCAATAGCTTCTAGGTTATAATAGTACTTAAGTAAAAGACCTGGTTCAAAATCAAACACCTCAAAAACTTTGGACAGTTTCAGCGGATTATCTAGACCTAAGGCCGCAGTTAAAAAATATTCATAGCCATAACCAAATTCTATTCCCAATTCTTTTCCACTTTCATCATAAATAATTACAATATTGCCAACTTCCATCCAATTATCAATTGAAGGGTTATATACAGCAATAGTAAGTCCTTCTCCTTTAACACCATCAATACCATATTTCCAATTATAAAAAGATTGGTCTCTAGTATCGTATTCGACTTCTAAATCAGTTAACTGTTCCAAATCGTCTATTTGGCCAAGATTTTTAGATGAAAGGATTTTAATACGTTCCTTCTCAATTCCGACAACCTTTTGTGTAAAATCGATAGCTTCTTTAAAAACATCTTTAAATCTATATGGAATTGAAAGATTGGATATCATTTGAAAATAGATTTGACCGAAAGGAACCCAATCTCTCTCTAACATGCGATCCTTAGCACCGGTACGAAGACATTCTTGCGACACAAAAACCCCGTTTGTACCATCAGGATAATTCTGTGATAAAAGGATATCTTTTAATGCACTAATTGATGCTCCAGTGTATATAACACTATTGTCTTGATCACTCAGTAAAGGCAACGGAGCAACTTCCGTATAGTTACATTCCTCAAAAAACTTTCTAAAAGAATCTTCAAATGATTCTCTCACGGCAAGAATGCCTTCATTACTGTACTGGGACTTTAACAGGGCTAAATTTTCACTTTGAATTTCTGATTTATGCATTTTAAGGTTTTCTAATAAATAATTCTGGCTCTTCTGGATATTTAGTTTTCCTAAAGAGAGCAATAAAGTAACCTAAATACTTATGATTCTCATTAAATATATCTATGTAATTCTTCCATTTTTTCGAAATTACCTCTTTAACTTCGTTTGAAAGATTCGCTAAGTGTGGTTTATTAATAAAATACCCGATGTATTCATCAATATCTTTTTCCGACCGTGCAGATAATTTATTTGATTCATAATAATAGAGTTCTAATTTTTGATTACTTTGAACATTCAAAAATACGTTTCTCCATTCTTCTTCACCCCATGGTTCAATTTTTACACCAATAGCATTGGATACCTTATCTAAGACCTTTTGAGGAGGTTTATTCACATAAAAAAGTTGAGTAACACTTAAAAATCCCCAGGACTTAAGCACCCTTAGATATTCTGATACGGCCTTTTGTTTTTTGTCCATAAAAGAAGTTGCTCCACCCGTTACAACTAAATCAAATACTTCATCATTAAAAGGAATTTCATATGCACTTCCAACTTGGAATTTAACTCTAGATTTAACAAAACTAGTATCTGATTTTAATAAATCATTTGCAGTCTTAACACATGCATCAGAGATATCTATTCCATCAATTCTTGACCTAGTTATATGGGCTAGTTCAAGTGTGGTAAACCCAGTGTTAGATCCTACATCTAAAATCCGGCTTTTATCATCAACAAAAGAGTTCTGCACAATCTTTCTTATCGTATCCTTTCCACCAGGACATCGGTTAGTTTCTTTAATAAAAGATATAAAGTCGGTATAGGACATACCTTCGATATCGTTAACAGTTAGGTTTCTCATAAGACTGATTTCTCACCATTAAATCTAGGCACTAATTGCATATCACGGATATCGTTTTGGTTGGTCAACCACAAAAGAAATCTCTCAACTCCTAAACCAAAACCCGATGTTTGCATTGGTACAATTTCTTTCATATCAAGATACCACTGATAATCTTCTTTTCTAACTTTATGGAATTCTAAAGCTTTTTCTGTTTCTTCTCTACTAAAATGCCTCATTCCAGAACCTACAGTCTCCCCTATACCCATCAATAAATCGGCATTAACAGCAGTCTTAAATTTAGAATCTAAAGACTTCTGATAAAAAGGAACTGAAAGGTGATCAAAATTAGTTAGCCATACAAAACCATTATATTTATCCATAAGAGCTTTTTCACCATTAGAATTTATAGTTCTATATTTTCCGTGGTCAGTAATAAATTCTTTATTATTTTCCAGAATATCAACTGCTTGATCAAAAGAAACACGAGGGATATTTTTAATTTTAACCAAATTTTCAATATGGTTTGTATTTTCTGTAACCTGCAATAGAAGCTCTTTGCAATTATCTAAATACCATTTAGCTAGGTATTTAACATAGTCCTCGACAAGTTTAATGACATCATCTAAAGATCCTTCTATTTCTGCTTCAGAATGATAGAATTGACACAAATGTCGAGCATCCGCTTTCTCACCTCTAAATGAAGGTTCTAAATAGTAGCACCCATTTTTTCGAACTCGACATGCATATTCCAACATAAACTGCATAGAATCAGCCAGGTATGTATCAATTCCTTGAATATTAACCTTGATTGGGGAAGAATCACTACCTAATCCCATTGGACTTGAAATAGAACCCGTTGTTATAGGTAACAAGACAAAATCATAAGATTTCGTTCTATAAAAGCTAACGGTCGCATTTACAAATTCCGCTTGTAATTTAGTAATAATATTGTACCAAGGAGAATTAAGAGCTTCTTTGTAATGAGAACTCGAATCTCTCCAACTTTTTGGAGGGTTAACTATAGAAGTACGCATTTATGAATGATACCAAAAAAATATTACTCTGGCAATTTAGAATAGGCATTTTAACCATACAATAAATAACATATAATATTGAAATAACTTTATTCTTACAAACTATGTTCAAAGCGACACGAATTCTGATCTGGTCAGAAAATCCAGATGAATTAATGAAATTCTACAGAGATGTCTTAGAACTCAAACTCGAAGAAAAAACAGATATACCAGCAAAAGACGGCATTGAAAAAGACTATGGATATATGTTCCTACTCACCGAAAAAGGAGACAAATTATGGATCGGACATCATTCAGAAGTAAAAGGTAAGAGCAAAGAACCAGTAAGAATAATCCATAATCTATATACTGACGATGTACAAAAATGGTATGAAAAAGTAAAAACATCTGGAGCGACAATATTATCTAAACCAGAAAAGACTCCTTTCTTTTCTGAAACATTACCATGGTATGTTTCCACATTCTCCGATCCAGAAGGAAACTCATGGCAATTTATGGGCACACTAAAAAGTAATTAACAATATGGAAGAAATATTTAAAGAGGTTTCATTAAACGAAATCCAAGACCTCATAACAGAAGCCTCAACTAGCAATGACTTTAGTGCGAGTATAGATTCAAACGAATCACTCAAAGACACTATGAAAAATTTTATTGGGAATAAAGATTTCCATGTATTTCTTTTAACTTCATCAGATAATCAAGAGATTGGATTTACAAGCACCTTCCCCAATAAACACGAAGGAAGAATAAGCATTGGTTATGCATTTGTCAAAAAAGAATACAGAGGAAAAGGCTATGGCTATACTATGCGGTTAAAACTAATTGATTGGATCAAAAGACAAGGTTTTAAAGAAATTTATGCAAAAACATGGAAAAAGAATCTCCCAATGATTAGATTAAATGAGAAAATGGGCTTCAAATTTGTTGAGGAAGTTGCAAATGACCGCAAAGATGGCGATAGTACAATTAAATATCTATTAGAAATATAAATTATGTCAAAAATAAAAGTTGTAATATTCGATTTCGACGACACACTAGTACTAACAAAACCAATTAGATTTGCTGCAATGAAAGACGCTGGAAAGACTTTTTACGATAGAGACATTAATGACGAAGACATTGAAAAACATTGGGGCAAATCCTTCCCTATTATGATAAAAGCAATCATTCAACACGAAGCACCTGCAGAGGAAATGGTTGAAAAATATCTATCAATCCTACACAAATACCCATTAAAATCTTACCCACAAGCAGCACAAACATTAAAACTATTATCAAATAACTACCTCTTAGGTTTAATGACCTCAAGCATAAAGCAATTTGTAACAGAAGGATTCAAAGACGCACAACTAGACCTAAAACTCTTTGACCATATACAAACCGCAGAAGACACAAATGTACACAAACCAAATCCAGAAGTCTTCCTCCCTTCTCTTAACTATTTTGCACAAAAGAACATTCAGAAAGACGAAATCATCTATGTAGGCGATTCTGAAAGTGATCACCAAGCAGCAACAAATGCCGGTATAAACTTTGTAGCCATTGCAGAAAATACAACACCAAAAGAAAGGTTTACAGCTTTACAAGCCAACTACATCTTATCTCTCTCAGAATTGCCTGAATACATTAAGCCTTAATCAGACAAGTTATTAATCGTTCTTACAGTCTTCATAATATCCCTCAACCACTTTGATGGGGTTTTCATAGCATTAGCATACATCTCTTCCATACCCCAAAGTAACATCGGAGTCTTCCATGTATCATTAAGATTTAAGAATTTCATATTCCTCAAAAGCACAAATACAAACTCATTAAAGTTATTTCCAGGACTCCTCCACTCTGGGTACCAAGGCTCAACCTGAAGCTCTGTAGTCATTATTTTAATTCCCTCACTCACTATTCTTTCCTTCTCTCTCTTTAAACTTCCAAACAATCCCAAGTCCAATTGAGTAAAAGCATAAGTATCTGTAATATCCTCATTAGAGAATAAGAAGGAATAAGGATGTTTGTAATAATGATTAACCCCAACAATTAATCTATCCCCAATATTAGGATATTTCTTTAAAACACTTATAAAGACATCATCAATATCTCGCATTGATCCAAATGCCATAGGAGAATTTAATAACACACCAACATCTAAACCTTCAAAAGTCTTTACTGCGTTCTCAACTGACTTAAAAAGATAATCCTTATTAACCTTCCACTTTAAAGCTCCGAAATCAGTCATAGGTTCATTCTCTGGTTGGATTACTGACAAAACATCTAAGAAATCTCTCTTAAGCCATGCATAAACTTCATTTTGAAATCCTAAAACAAATCTGGCTAATGGATCATTACTCCCGATGGTTCTTCTTCCATAAGGAACTTTACCGTTATATATTCTATTTAAGATCTCATTAGTGATATGTATCTCTGGCCAACGAGCAGCTTTTAATCCCGGATTTATAATAGCCTTAATTTTATTTCTCCTAAATGCTTCTAAATATTTATCATAATACTCAGACGAAAACCTTAAATCTTTATCAACTGCACGATCAATTCTGATCTCCATTCTACCAATCTTGAACCCTAAGCCTTTAAACCAATCAAAGACCAGCTTTGTTGAAATATCTAATTTAGGATCTTTAAGCCGACTCTCTTCCTTAACCCACATCATATGAGGTGGTGAAAAGTTAAATCCTAATTGAATCTTGCTCAATCTATGCTTTTCTTTGTTAATAAATTCCTCTGGAGATTTAAATGTATGAGCATATTCCCAATCTTTCATTAGCTCAGACTTAACACTTCTGTATCCTGGGACTAACTTCACAACATTTCTCAATACATCCTTGTTAATATTCATACCTAATTATACCCCATCATCTCTGATAAAAGCTTTTTAAAGCTACTCATTGAAAATTCCTCCTCTCAGGACTACAATTAGAATATGAAAAACAAAATATTAAATCTTTCGATTCTCGCAGTCTCAATATTAACTTCAGTAGTAGCATTCTTCTACCTACCAGATCAGGTAGCATCACACTGGAACTACTTAGGAGCTCCTGATGGCTATTCATCAAAACTTTCAACATTGATTCTTTTCCCTGCTCTTCTTGTTTTCATGTATCTCCTCCTGGTATTCATTCCTCAACTTGACCCTATGAAAAAGAATATTGCTAAATTTAACGATCAATTTAGTAATTTCATAAGTATAATGCTTCTGTTTTTTGTATTAGTACAGTACCAAGTATTACTTTGGAATTTAGGAGTTCAAATCCCATTTAACCTTTCATTCCCAATTCTTTTAGGTGGGCTCTTCTACTTCATTGGAACCTTACTTGAGAAATCAAAAAGAAACTGGACAATCGGTATTAGAACACCATGGACACTTTCAAGCGATAAAGTATGGGATGCAACACATAAAAAAGGTGCAAAACTTTTCAAAATCTCCCCATTAGTATTCTTTCTAAGTATTTTCCTACCAAATGATTTTACATTTGGAATTGTCATAGGATATTTACTTGGGACAGTAATATTTCTCTTTGTATATTCTTACCTTCTTTTCAAAAAAGAACAGAAGTAAAAGACGGAAATCCCCATATAATGATATAATTGTCTATGAATCCTGACACACCTAAACCAAAACAAGACATTCTTCCATTGGGGCCAATATCACCTAATGACATCAAAGAGTATAACGATAATATTGTTCAAGCTGAAAAACCTGAGAATCAAAAACAGACTTCCTTTGAGCAATTAAATATCAAAGATTGGGAAGTAAAAGATATAACGGGTAGAGACATACTAAACCTTCAGTATTTTGTTGAAACAACTGGCGATGGAGCTCAAGCCTATTTACTCTGGAAACATTTTGGACATAATGTAACTCTTAAACAGTTAATGGAAAGACTAAAGAAGGAGGATGTTCCAGAATATGCCCAATCATTTTTAAATAATGTAGTACCAAAGGATGAAAAACATCCCGAAGGTTATGACCCTGAAAAAGTAGAAGAAAAGATTAAAAACGGCGATATCCTTCCCCCACTACTTGTATATCCAATGAAGAATAAAGAGGAACGAAAAGATTTAGGTCTGTTAAAAGTAGGAAATATATTTGATGGTACACACCGATTACTTGAAATTGCAAAATTACTCTCACAAAAAGACGATGATTACATTGATAACTTCAGAATGAGGGTTGCAGTCGCACATATTCCAATGTGGAAATATATAACCTTTACTGGTTATCAATATTTTAAAGCGATTCGAGCAAAAGCCTTTGGTAAAGCGAATATTTCACAAGAGCATATAATGGGATTCAAGGAACAATGGGACCTTCTTTTACAAAGAACAGGATTTAAAGAATAATTTTTTGTATCATTACAGGATATTGATCGAGTTTTATTTTCATTGTACTGTGAAAGAGTATAAATTAACTCTTAACACTATGGCTAAGAAAATTTCTTTCCAATTTCTCAAAAATTTCAATCTCATTATGGCTGTTTTGCACTTTGCACAAGGATTAGCAATGCTCTATCTAAGTCGTGATGTAAAATTTCCAATAAGTGTTAGTTACTTAACTTTTGATGTTGTAACTAAGTCTTTGGTACCAGCAACCCCACATGTAATTTTCAATGTTCCTTTAGCATTGCTAATGGTAGCTTTTCTCTTCATGTCTTCCCTCGCCCACTTAATCATCTCAACGGTTTATAACAAACAATACAATAGTGACCTTGAGAAAGGTATGAACAAGGCCAGATGGATAGAATACTCGCTCTCGGCTTCTACAATGATGGTAGGCATTGCGATTCTCGTTGGTATCTATGATTTATCCTCTCTTCTCATGATCTTCGTTCTAGTAGCCATTATGAACCTAATGGGTCTTGTTATGGAAATTATGAATCAATTAACTAAGAAAACTGAGTGGTTAACATATAATATAGGTGTTTTAGCAGGAGGTATTCCATGGATTGTCGTAGGATTATACTTCTGGGCAGCTAGTAATTACGGCTCCGGTAAAATCCCTGACTTCGTCTTCTGGATCTATGTTTCAATTTTCCTCTTCTTCAACTGTTTCGCAATCAACATGTATTTACAATACAAAAAAATTGGACCATGGAAAGATTATACTTATGGAGAAAAAGTCTATATTATACTAAGCCTTGTTGCTAAATCAGCTTTAGCATGGCAAGTATTTGCAGGAACATTAAGACCTTAGATTAAAGCCACTTACCGTCTTTAAATACAACCTTACCATCAACTTCAACTGTTGAACCTTTCTTTCGCATATCCTTTACTAAATCCCAGTGAACAGCTGAAACATTAGGATCTACAGGATTACCTCCTCTTTCTTCAACATATGCTCTACCTAAAGCCATGTGGATTGTTCCACCAATCTTTTCATCAAACAAGGTATTTCTCATTGGCTTTGTAACTCCATAATTAAGACCAATACCAAGTTCTCCAAGATATTTAGCACCTTCATCAGTCTCCATTGTACTCAAAAGCATTTCTTCGCCTTGCTCTGCAGTTGCTTTAACAACCTTACCGTCTTTAAATTCTAAATATGCTCCAACAACATCAACCCCATCTTTAAAATTAGGAAGATCAAAGAATACATGACCATTAACTTTGGTATGAACAGGAGCTAAGAAAACCTCTCCATCAGGAACATTTTTAAGACCTGGTGCTGGTTCGGCAAGCCTTCCAGTAATATCTAAGGTTATATCCGTCTTTTCTCCCGTAATATGAACCAATTTACCAGTGTCCATGATGTCAGTTACCTTTTGAAGATTCTTACCCATTTTTTCATAATCAACTAATGTAGATTCAAAGTAGAAATCAACTAAATCGTTATATGACATACCTGATTGTTGAGCCATTGCTGGAGTTGGGTAATAGGTCAAAACCCAATCTTTGTTTATGATCTTATAGAACCATTCTTCCCTAGCCTTAGCTCTGATTTCTTTCTTTTTTGGATCTACACCGCTTAAGTGTGAGTAGTTATCATAATTTGTGATTCTAATGAACTTGTCTCCCCAATCTGCAATATTGTTATATATTTCTGGAATATTCTTTAATTGATCTTCATTAGCATATTGATAGTAAGTGTGAACTAAATCTCCCGTACTTGCTCTATCGATTAACCAGTTCCAACCCATGATATCTAAATATGGATATGCACCTTTTTCTAAAACTAGTTTTAAGCACTGTGCAATTAAATCAAGAGGGTCAAGATCAGAAGTTGATATAACAACCTTATCACCTTTCTTAACTTTAAGAGAGTAGTCAACAAATATTTTTGCTAACTCATAATTTCTTGGGTCAGACATAATGTTTAGAAACTAAAATAATCTTATAGTCTAACTCTTTTCAAAAGGGAATTACAATAGTACTACTTCTTAGAAGCTTTCTTTGAAACGATAATATTCTTAGCAATAACTTCGTTATCATTCTTAACAATCTGTATAACATTTGATCCACCTTCATATTTAACAACTTTATAATCTTGAGAAACAACTAAAAGCTCATATGATCCCTTACTTACAACAAATCTATATAAACCATCAGCCTCTGTAATTCTCTTACCAACATATCGACCATATTCCATATCTTTAAGAACAACTTCAACTCCTGAGATTGGCTTACCTCTTCTATCAGTAACCTTACCCCATTCTTTCTTAGCAACAAGAACATTCTTTAAGATCAATAATGTGGTTGGGATATAAACACATACAAAGAGTAAGTTTAGAGCATTTGGATACTTGTTATACATATAGATTGCTAATGTTAAACCAGCAATAAATATACCGACATTAAAGTATTTAACAGTTGCCTCAATTATATTCTTTGTTCGAATACTAAACTTAATGAACTTATTAACACCTGATGGGTCAACAGGAATCATAACATTGAACAACTTGCTTGAGTCTAATCCAACTAATTCACCATGATAGATAGGTTCTAATGGATAGTCTGAAAGACCCGCAATAATCTGAGTTGGGAACTTATATCCAGACTTTTGAACCAATATCTTATACTTCCCCTTATCAAGTTTTGCATTAAATGTACCAAAGACATCAGTAACATCTGTCCACATCAACTTGTCTCTTGAGTTATAGACTCTAACAACAGCTCTTGAGATAGGCTCTTTAGTTACAGCATCATATACAAAACCGTATGGCTTACCAGTCTTTCTAAATCCTAAGAATGAAAGGACACCAAAGATTAATTCTAAAACATAATAAGGTAAGGATGATAATCCACCACCAATTGAAGCAAGACCAACGGTTACTGTTGCAACACTAGCAGTTGTTGTAACAACCGTTAATTGTTCTTGTGGCAAAGTACCAACTGTATTATCTAACGCTGTATTAATACCTTGTATTGCTTGAGTCGTTTGTTTTGGAACATTTTGTACTGCCTTAACAACATTAGTCACCGTCTTTGTAACATTGGTTGTTGTCTGCTGAACAACATTTCCACTTGTACCAGTCGTATCACCACCAGTTCCAGTATTATCGCCTCCAGTTCCACCAGTGCTTCCATTTGATCCACCATTACCACTAGTTGAAGGTTCGGTTACAGTACCATCATCTTGAACCTTAACACCAAGTCCACCTGTTCCACTCAAGCCTTCAACCATCCAATACTGAACACCATCAATAATTGTGATTGAAACCTTAACATCATTACCATTTACATTAATTGTCTGTGGATATGGTCCAACAAACACGACGCTACCATCACAGTTAATATTTACATCATTAATATTCTCAGCCTTTGTACATAGAATGAATCTAGTTGAGTCATTCTTAACAACATACATAATATACTTACCCGTAAAGCCTTCTGATTCGTGAACTTTAACAACTGTCTTACTCTCATCAGGATTACTATCAATTGTAATATTACTCCAGTCTCTATCTGTACTAAATAATATTGGAATATCAGCAACTCTGAAGTTGTTCTCTTGTGCTAAGATTCTCTGCAAACCTCTCTGTGAACCCGCAACTGTTGCAGGGTTAACATTAAAGTTACTTGCTAAACCAACAGTTAAGAAGCTTGGCAAGTTAGTAATTATAGCGTTTGTACCACCAGTGAATTTACTACCCAAACCACTCTCTTGATCGATACCATTCTTAGAGTTTACTTTAAAGACATAATCTGTTGATGGGCTTAAACCTGGGATTACAAATCCACTATCCCCACCCCATGTGCTATATGTACCCCATGATGGATTATCTACAAAGAATCCAGTGTTAATATCAACATATTTCTTCAAGTTATCTTCGTATACGGCATAGAGCACGCTATCATCATTTCCCTGTTTATTAATCTTTATATTTAAAGATCTTGTTGTAACAGCATTTGCACCTGAAAGATTTGCTATTGCAGAATGCGTGTATACAAATGATGAAGTTGAGTATGAAGTTGCAATTGCATCTCCGTTTCTAGCTCTAATTACAAACTCATACTTTTTACCTGGTGTTAAACTCTTAACTTGAATACCATTTGTACCTCCAAGATCTGATGATGTGCCCCATACTTCTGTTGAATCTAACAATCCAGTTGAAACATTTAAGAAGTTATTTGTACTCTTATCCATTACTGAATACTGAGTATTTGCAGGGTTTCTAATATCACCAACTTTAACCTTAACATCCTTTGAATCAATTTGTGACAGTGTTAATGGGTTTGGAGTGTTTGCCAATGTATAAATATTAACAGTACTCGTACTATCTGTAGTCTCACCATCACCATTTCTAGATGTTACTAAGAAACTATATCTAGTATTTGCACTCAATCCTGAAAGTCTCAAAGCAGATCCAGCTAAATCAGACATTCTTACCCACTTTGGAGTTGTGCTCAATACTCCACTCAAGTTGTCAGCATATTTATTTGATGTGGTTTCTTTAATTGCAAACTCAGTATTATATGAGTTACCACCATTGTTAACTGTTAATACAACTCCAGTTGGAGCGTCTGAAGCAGCTGTAGGTACACCAGGTGCAACAGCCTTAGTATATTTAGTTACTTCGCTTGAGAATACTGTTGTGACATTATCATTGTTTCTAGCTCTAACTTTAAAGGTATAACTAGCATTTGCGAACAAACCAGTGACATTAATTCCATTATTCCCACCAAACTGTGCATAGGTTCCCCATGTCTCACCGCTTACTAATTGTCCGTTGGTTGGATCTACATAATAACCAGAGATACTCTCTTGAATTTCAAATTGTGTTACATCTGGGTTGCTTAATCTATTTATCTTTACATTAACCGATGTACTATCACCACTGGTTATACTTGTAATTGATGGATTTGCAGCTCTCGTAAAGGCAGTAGCTGTTTCGCTAAACAAACCAGTTCCCTCGTTATTATATGCAGCAACTTTTCTTGTATACGAGGTGTTTGGACTCAAACCATATTCTATACACTCTGTAATATCTGCACCAGAACATTGACTTACTTGAACACCATTTGTATCAAATACTCTATATCCTACTTCACCTGTAACAGTATTTGAGAATGTCCATTTGATTGAAGAACTGCTTAATACATCTGGAGTACTTAAGGCTGGAGCATCAAATTGGATAAATACTTTAACTAAGTTAAAGTCGGTTTCTTCACCATCTTGATTTCTCGCCTGTACTTTAAATGTGTATGTACCATTACTTAAGTTATTAACAACAAGACCATTTTGTGTAGTTGCGTCCCAATTGGCTTTTGTCTTCCAATTTGGTGTATCTTCTGTTGGTTGGCCAGTAGTAGAGTTTAAGTACTTACCCAGTTCATCAAGGTAAACCGCATATTCAGTATTTGATGGGTTACCATTGGTATTTATACTTACTACAACTGAAGATGAAGTTCTTCTTGTTACAGTTGGCTCACTTGGAGTATTTGCCAAGGTATATGCTGAGCTATATGAAGCAGATTGAGCTGTTAAGACATTGTCACCATTCTTAGCAATTGCAACAAATTGATAACGACTATTTGGATCAAGATTTATAACATTTAAACCAGTTATGTTTCCTCCGAAATCAGCTATTGTACCGTAGTCAGGTGACCCTTGTAACATATGTGTTGTATGGTTTAAATACAAACCATTAGCGTTTGATCTAACTGACATCAATGTACTTGGATTATTAGTACTATTAATAACGATACGCATAGTAGTAGTACCAGTCACGACAGTAGTAACAAATCCTGGTTGTACTGCAAGAGTATATTTAGAAACCTCAGGAGAGTACTCTGTTGGAACCTCATCAATATTTATAGCTCGAACCTTAAATGTATAATTTGCATTTGAAAATAGTCCAGTCATACTTACACCGTTACTTCCACCAAAATCATTATATGTACCAAAGACTT
>DASZTI010000106.1:0-1945 GCA_035548215.1 Candidatus Dojkabacteria bacterium | reverse complement strand
ATATAGCAATTTGATTAATAATTGATTCGTAATCTTTTTCATCTCTTCGAATTTCTTTCTTTTTAAGAAGATATGACGCTAGTTGAAAGAGTTCTATGTATGTTCCTAATTTTCCTGTGTGTCTTTTTTTGTCCCTCCAATGAATCTCACTAACTTGCTCTTCATGTATTCTGTAGTCCGAAAGAACTTTATCTATAAAGTAAACATCATAACTATTTGCAATCTTTATCCACATATTAAAATCAAATGTGTTTTGTGATAATGGTGCTTCAAATATCCCGATTTTTTTAAACACCTCTTTATTAATTAAAACAGATGATGAGTTTGTTAGGCATGATGAATATTTTGCTGTATCAAGCAAATAATCTCTTCCTTTAATTAATCCTGCAGGGGTAAACTTATAACCCCATTTGGTTAAGGGTTTCCCATCTTTATCAACTTTGTTAATGTGTGTGAATGTAAAACCTATATTCGGGTGTTTTTCAAAAATGGAAACGGATTCTTCTATGAAATTAGGGTAAAGAATATCGTCGTCACCAAGTATCATAAGTAATTCTCCTGTTGAGACCTCAATACACCTATTCCAGTTTCCCATCATACCGATATTGGTATGATTTTTAATATATTTGACACCCTTATCTTGAAAGTGATTAACCAATTCTTCTGTATTATCTGTCGAACAATTATCTATCACAATGATTTCAATATCCTTATATGATTGATTAATAGCACTTTCAATTGCTTGAGAGATGTATTGGGATCTGTTGTAGGTTGGTATTGTTATTGATACTTTCATTCTCTTTATTAATTTAATTTAGATAGGAATGTTTTAGCTGAATATTCATTTAAATAATAGCTTTGAGATTCCAAAGCTTTCTCTTTGATCCTTTTAAAATTATTGATTGAACTATCTATAGCTTTCGATAGGATGATAGAGTTTTCTTTTATATTTCTGCTTTCAGTGTAGTTGAAGATAATCCCATTTCCTTGTTTCTTCACTTCTTCTCCCATCCAAGTTCCTTCTGTAACTACACAGGGTATCCCGTGTTGTGCTGCTTGAACATAGATTCCAGATCCTCTCTTATCATAGCTTTCTGGTAAATATGGTAAAACAATTAAATCATACTTACTTAGCATTTGAACAAATGCGTTTGGAAAGAAAGGCTTATTATATATGGTTACATTTGAATGTCGACTTAATTTTTTAATATAATCTTTAAAATATTTTTTCTCCTTTGCTGAATATCCTCTAGGGTTTAAATTCTGTATGTAGTACTTTTGACCCTTTCTTATGAGTGAATCTGCAATTAAGTATATTAATCCTTTTTCATAACGGCCATCTCCTAAGAAGGCAATACTCTTGCATCTAACATTGTTACGCTTCGTATGACTTTCTCTGTATTCATATGGAAATGGTAATGAAAGAATCTCTTTCCCACAAAGATTATTAAGCGCTTTCTTAAGTGTTATTACTGGTGGAACAGCAAGTTTTATATTTATGGGAAGGTTAGAAGTCACATCTTTCCAATTAGAGTAGGTATCCTTTATATATTGAGGTTTAAGAGTTTCTTTAAAATCTTTCTCTGGTGGGAATAACTGATGAATCCATAGTATAAAAGAGGGTGATGTTTGTCCTAATTCAGTCACAAAGAGCTTTGCACCTGAAACTTCATTCCAATAAGCTGTTAGTACTACTATTAAATCTTTATTAGTAAAATGGTATACACTATTTAATTTCTCTAAGTCGGTTAAAAACTTCTTTCCTTTTGATTCTAAGTCTTTGAAACAGGTGTCAGTTATTAACCCTTTTACGCATGGGAAATTCCTTCGAACATTACTTTGAACTTTTTTATTCCCAATGTAATAAACCTTTTCATTTTGTCCCAAATATTTGAAAATCGACATAGGATATTCAATTACATGTCCAAGTCCTTTTATGAGATTA
>DASZTI010000105.1:0-3182 GCA_035548215.1 Candidatus Dojkabacteria bacterium | reverse complement strand
TTGCAGTTTTAGAAGAGGGCATGAGTCATACTAAACGCAAAAGCATTATTCTTTCTCGGACTTTTAGAGGAGATGTGTATGACAAAGAAGAACTTAAATCATATTTAACATCCTTTGTTTCAACTGCTTGTGAAAAATTAAGAGAAGATGGTTTGAATGCCAAAGCAGCGAATGTATATTTAAGAGGGAACTATCATAAGGCTAATAAATATTTTAATAGTCAAACAATTTATTTTGACTTGCCAACTTCATATACTCCAACTCTGTTAACATATGTTAATGAATGTTTGGACAAAATTTTTGTCGAAGGTTATCCGTATAAACAAATGGGGGTATGTTTATATGATTTAACGCCATCAACACACAATCAGATTAATATGTTTGAAAGCGAAAGCACAACATCTAAACACCATGAGGTGATACAGGCTGTTGATGATTTAAATCAGAAATGGGGGGGCATTATAAAAATAGCGAGAGAAGTTAGAAATCAAACGCTTTATGATGTGCGACATATGATGAGTCAAAGATATACGACTAGTTGGAAAGAGTTACTCTCTGTGCGAGCGTCTTAGATTAATCAATCCAGCTATAGCAGGGAGCCATATGGTTGCTACACGATAGGTTAATATTGCAACAAGTGAAACTGAACTATCGATTCCTAGTGATATTGCTGCTGTATGAGCAAGACCCTCAACAATACCGATACCATAAGGAGTAGGGGACACTATAGCAAAAAGAAAGATTATGCCATAAAGAGATATTACCTTCCAAAGATCGATTGTTTGTCCGAATGCTGCAAACGATAAGAAGAGGACGGATATATTTATCAAATGGTATGTTAACGATAAAGGAATTGTACTCGCAAACTTGCCAAAAGATCGATCAAATCTTTTAGAAATTGTAATTGTTTCGAGAATATAATCATCTGAAGTTTTACCGGCAAGTAATTCTTTTCTAATCAATGTTCGTGTAAGAGAGTTAATGATGTTAACTATAAAGTGGGCGGCTTTTCCGCTGAAGCTTGGTAATACAATTATGAAAAAGGTTGCTAAGAACAAACCAACATTCATAAGCAAAAGTAATTCTGCAGCTAGAGTCTGATATGGTTCTAGATGATTGGCGTTTGATAATGAAAAAACGGTAAATCCTAAGATAAATAGAAAAGATACATTTATACTAAGGTTGGCAATTAAAAGTCCGAATACTGCCTGAATATTAGATAACCCCTTTTTAACTAAATATCTGGTTAAATAGGCGGAAGCACCAGTTAGTCCAAGAGGTGTACTTATATTTATGAAAAGAAATGCAAAAGTCTTATTTAAAAATTCTGGATATTGCTGCTTTTTAGAAACAAGAGCAATACTCTTTTGATATATAAAGCTGTATGTAGCTAAATTACCTATTCCTATTAAAACTGCATAACCTAAAAGCACAAGATTTGCATCTTGAATTGTATCTAAAAGAACTTTATAACTGGTTATATTTTGGAATATTAACCATCCAAAAAGACCAATTAACAATAAATTCAATAGAAACTTCCAAATATTAAACTTCTTCTTTTTGCTCATAGCCTCACATTATACTACATTTAACTACTAACAAATTTGAGATATCAATATCTTCAAGGGAAAGACTTTTTCCTTCTTGTAGGAATGAAATGTTTGTATATTTTTTTGAAAGGAGTTCTAATAGTTCCATAAGATGATCAAACTTATTTTCGTTAATTGGGTGGTACTCAAAAATAATATTTTCAATTACATCAAATTTATTTTTGTTATTTAAATATTTTATGATGGTATATTCATAACCCTCAATATCAATCTTTAATAAATCAATCGTTTTAGATTGATACTTAGTTAGAGTTTGCTCGATAACATTATTGATATCAATAGTGTTTACTTTTATTGCTTTGGTTTTCATTGTTCCTTGCCATGAATTGGCTTTAAAGCCACCAGTTGATAACCATGATTGGTCTGTATCTATATAAAAATCTTTGGAACCTTCTTGTGTGTCGACAGCTTTAATAATGAGCTCAATTCCATCTACCCTATTGTATTCAATATTATGTTTAAGTATAGGAAAAACAATTGGATTTGGCTCTAGAGCAATTATTTTGGAATTTGGATATTGTAGTTTGAAACTAATAATTGAAAGTCCAATATGGGCTCCACAATCAATTATTAATGGAACTTCATTTTTTAAAGCTATTGAATAAATATTGTTCTTAAAAATTTCTTTTTGTAAAATTTCAAACTCTTTCTTGTCTGTAGATTCAATTGTATATCCCTCTAATTTACTACTATACATGGTTGCCAAGTAAGGTACAAAAATATATTCTTAGATTATATAACCTTTCAAGGAATTATTGTGCATATTGTTAATCTAAATGTACATAAAGAGAAGAAATCTACGCATAAAGTTAATTACTTCGGTTGGTTTTTAACCTCACTAATTTTAGCAATGATATCCTTCTTCGGGTATGTTTATGTCTTAGGTGGCAGAAATATGGCTACCTTTCAAAATATTTTAGGAGTTAATAGCACGAACTTCACTATTCCTTATGTCTCATACAATCTTGCTTTTGATTCGAGTATAAGTACCACTGTAAAAGAATCTATAAAGAAAGAACTTTCTGATATGGAGTTCACAGGAATCAAAAGATTTAATTTTGTTGCAACAAGCGATAATAAAATTACCTTTACAACGACTAAAGATAACAACACATTTTTTAATTCATATATTGTGCCTGTAGGTCATTTCTATTGGATTAAGGATGGTATTAAGTCTAGTGATCTTTCTAAACTGAAAATCTATGCCCTCAAATCTCAACAAACGATGATTCAAAAATTGTTAGATGATAAATATGGTGGAGATTTCAAAGTTAGTGGGGTAGATGATTTGAAATCTGTTTTAAAGATTAGTGAAAGCAGTGGAGTTGGCTTTGTAGATATTTCCAACCTTGATTATGAGTATAAATTGCTAACACTTGATGACAAGTATTTCTTTGATGATAAAGCAGGAGGAATTAAGTACGGTTTGGATTTTGTTGGTGGTATTCCTGATGAGATTGAAAACAGTGCAAGAAAACAGTTAGCAAACAATGATGTTTTTGACATTAGTAAAGTTGCAAGTATAAATATGACAGGAGTAACTGCATTAACTCGAAATCTTGCGATTAAAAT
>DASZTI010000104.1:0-9392 GCA_035548215.1 Candidatus Dojkabacteria bacterium | reverse complement strand
AAGCTGATGGAGTAGATACATCTACTATAAAAGCTGGTGATACTATACTTGTTTATGTTGTTAAACCTGAAGATGAAAAAGGACAATTAATCCTTTCAATCAGAAGAACACAACAAGCAGGACTTTGGATTACTCTTGAAGAAGCTAAAAAGAACAACGATGTTGTTGAAGCTATTGTTGTTGAATCAAATAACGGTGGTTTAATTGTAGAACTTGGAAAGAATGTAAGAGGATTTATCCCAACTTCCAGACTTGATCCATCAAGAGTATTTGCTAACGGCGTTAGAACTGTTGGTAAAGACATCTCAGTAAAAGTACAAAAGAAACTTTCATCTTTAATTGGAGAATCTATCAAAACCAAGATTATTGAGTTAGATAGAGAGAAAAACAGAGTAATCCTTTCTGAAAAGATGGTAACTCAAGCCAATGAAATCGAGCAAAGCGAAGAAGTACTTAAGAAACTCAAAGAAGGTGATGTATTACACGGAACTGTTAGTGGTGTTACACCATACGGAATCTTTGTTAATGCCGAAGGACTTGAAGGTCTTGTTCACTTATCAGAGCTTTCATGGGATAAAGTTGAAGATATCGGAAGTATTTATGCAGTTGGAGCACCAGTTGATGTTATGGTAATTGGTATTACTGATAACGGAAAGAGAGTTGCTTACAGTGTTAAGAGACTTCAAAAAGATCCATGGTCACAAGCAATTGCTAAGTTCAAAGTTGGAGATGTTGTTGAAGGTTCAGTTCAAAAGATTGTTCCTTATGGAGCATTTGTAAGAATTGGTGATGGATTAAATGGTTTAATCCACATTTCAGAACTCTCAGACAAATTAGTAAAGAATCCTGAAGATATTGTCCAATTAGGTCAAGAAATTAAGGTTAAAATTCTCTCTATTTCATCTACAGAAAGACACTTAGGCTTAAGCCTCAAGGCTGTATTGCAAAGTGATACTGTAAAGAAAGAGAAGAAGCTAACTAAGAAAGAACTTGAGAAAGCTGTTGATCAAGCTATCGAAGCTGAAGTTCCAAAGGAATAGTTGCATTAAATGATATAATTAGTTAGGTAAAATATTACCCTTGTATTTTTTATGCAAAAAGAAAAGAAAAAGGAAAATTCAGTATTTAGTAAGCTAAGCGACAATGCTAAAGAATCCTTGAAACTTGCTCAAAGAGTATCAAAACATCTCTTTGCTAAAGAAGTTAATTCTTTACATATTTTCTTAGGAATTATTCTCAATGGAAATTCACTCGGAGTTAAAACTCTTCAATCAATGGGTTTCTCTAATGAAGCTTTGATTAACAATTTAATCGGAGATGTTAGTTTCAATGGTACTGTTTTGCCAAATGAAACTGAAGAAGATATAAATCTGTCACAAGAGGGGGCAGAAATTCTTAGAAAAGCTTTTGCTGTTGCCAATAGACTTTCACATGTTTATGTCGGTTCTGAGCATCTTCTTTTGGCAATATTATCTATTGATAATGAGTTATCAAAAAAATTAAAAACGCTTGGTCTGGACTATAAAGGTTATGAAACAGCCTTGTTTAACTATGCAACTTATCCAGTTGGCATCCTTTCTAAGCCAGAAAATATGCCCAACCCTTCAGCAGAGCAATCTCTATTGTCAGTATATGGTAAAGATCTCGTCAAAGAGGCTGAGGAGGGTCTACTTGACCCTATTGTGGGTAGAGAGAAGGAGATTGACCAAATGGTTAATGTTCTTTCAAGAAGGAAGAAAAATAATCCTTTGATTGTCGGTGAAGCAGGTGTTGGAAAAACGGCTTTAGTAGAGGCATTAGCTCAAAGAATTGCTGATGGAAATGTCCCTCAATCCTTAAAAGATATAAGAATTGTATCTTTAGATGTTGCGAGTATAACTGCTGGAAGTAAAATGAGGGGAGATATTGAAGAGAAAATGCTCGCGATTATACGAGAAGTTACATCATCTCCTAATATAGTCATTTTTATCGATGAAATTCATAATGTTTTAAATTCTGGTATCCCTGGGATGCCTTCTGATATGGTTGGTGTACTTAAGCCTGCTTTAACAAGAGGAGAATTTAGGTGTATTGGTGCTACTACCTCCAGTGAATATACGAAATATATGGAGGAAGATGACGCTTTAGTAAGAAGATTTCAACCAATAATGGTTGAAGAACCTTCAATCATAGATACGATTAAAATTTTAAAGAGAATTAAGCCTGTCTTAGAAGCCCATCACAATATTAAAATCAGTAAAGAAGCCCTTGAAACAGCTGTTAATTTATCATCAAGATATGTTACAGATAGATTTTTGCCAGATAAGGCTATAGATCTACTTGATGAAGCAGCGGCATCAAAGAAACTTGAGGTCGAGAAAGATTATTCTAGTATTTCAGATTTAATGTCTGAACTTAGAATCATACAATTTGAAAAAGAAAAAGCTATTAAGAAAGGTTTAATGGAAGAGGCTTCAAAATTAAGAGAGCAGGAGAGTAAGCTAAAAGTTGATATTAAAGCACAAAATAAAAAGAAAGATGTCACTCAAAAAAGTAAGGAATATGAGGTTGATATAGACACAATTAAACAAGTTATTTCTAAATGGACTGGTATTCCAATGACTACTCTTGGTCAGAATGAAAAATCTTCATTAGTACAACTTGATAAAGTGCTTTCAAAACATATTATTGGTCAAAAAGAGGCTATAAATGTTGTATCAAGTGCTATAAAGCGTGCGAGAACAGGAATATCTTCTGAAGATAGGCCATGGGCGTCCTTTTTATTCTTAGGACCAACTGGTGTTGGTAAAACAGAATTGGCTAAGGTGTTAACAAAGGAATTATTCGGAAGTGAAGACAAACTCATACAAATAGATATGAGTGAATTAATGGAAATGCATAGTGTTTCTAAGTTAATAGGTTCTCCTCCAGGTTATATTGGATATCGAGAAGGTGGTCAATTAACTGAGAAAGTAAGGCAAAATCCACACAGTGTTATTCTTTTTGATGAAATCGAGAAAGCACATAGCGATGTTTTGAATATTCTTCTTCAGATATTAGAAGAAGGGCATTTAACGGATGGAAAGGGTAGAAGGGTTAACTTTAAAAACACAGTTATAATTCTTACCTCAAATATTGGTGCTGAACAGATTAAAAAAGACAAGGTGTTAGGATTTGTTGATAATGACAGTGAGGTAGAAAAGGATGACAAAGATATCGAGAATGCTTATCAAACAATGAAATCTACACTCACCAAAGAACTTAAGAATACTATAAGGCCAGAATTACTCAATAGGTTGGATGATATAGTAATTTTCAGATCTTTAACTCAAAAAGATGTGCTAAAGATTGTAGATTTGATAATAAAAGATTTAAACAGAAGACTTTTAACAACAAATATTAAAGTTGATGTCACTGCGGAAGTTAAGAAGTATCTTGTTAAAGAGGGTTTTAATGAAGAGTATGGAGCAAGGCCATTAAAACGAATGGTTCAGGATAGAATTGAAAATCTTTTAGCGAACTATATATTAGAACATGACTTTGAAGAAAAGGAATTGAGAACATTAAAGGTTGATTTTGTTGATAATAAGATTCAAATTATTTAAGCTTAAAATCCGTAAAAATGAAGTACTATTGCACTAATTGTGGAGCAGAGTTTCTTAAATGGTCGGGTAAATGCTCTAATTGTGGGCAATGGGATTCTTTAGCTGAAATACCTGCTGCAGAATTAAAGAGTAAAAACTCTTCTACAAAGAAGTCTTCTGGTAAGGTTGGATTTGAGAAGCCTGTTGCATTGAGTCAATTTAAAAAGGATTATGATCCTACTAAGTTCGATAGATTTAGTTCGGGTTTTAAAGAACTTGATAGGGTGTTGGGTGGAGGTATTGTTATAGGATCTATTGTTCTTATAGCGGGAGAGCCTGGAGTGGGAAAGTCTACCTTATTAACTCAAGTTATACAGAATTTATCGGCTTCTAAAAGGATTTTGTATGTTTCGGGTGAGGAATCAGTATCTCAGATTTACTCTAGGTTTAGTCGTATAAATAATAAGGGTGAATATAGTAATGAGTCGGTACTTCTTTCGAATGAGACTAATGTTGAAGCAATCATGGAGATGCTCGATGGTGATCTGCCTGAGGTTTTGATTGTTGATTCTATTCAAAGTTTGTACTCTGATACTGTTAAGAGCATTGCTGGAAGTATAGGGCAGGTAAGAGTTGTCGGTTCTTTACTTACTCGTATAGCGAAAGATTTTAATATTCCTGTTTTGGTCGTCGGTCAGATAAATAAGGATGGGAATGTCGCTGGACCAAAGGTCCTAGAGCATGTTGTGGACACAGTTTTGTATTTAGAGGGTGCGGAATTTAATGTTTTCAGAATATTGAGGTCCATAAAGAATCGTTTTGGATCGACTAATGAAATTGGTGTGTTTGAAATGACTTCATCGGGAATGATTGAAGTTGCAGACTTTTCTAAGGTTTTTGTAGATAAGGAGATTTCAAATAATTCTGGGGTTGCTATTGGTGCTACTTTGCAGGGGTCACGAATTGTTTTTGTTGAGGTACAGGCCTTAGTTGTTGATCGAGGTATGGAGTCGGGGCCTTTAAGAAGGGTTGCTAATGGTATTAGAAAGCCAAGGTTGGATATGCTTTGTGCTGTTATTTCTAAGAAAGCTAAGGCCTTTTTAGGTGATAAAGATGTTTTTGTAAATGTTGTCGGTGGTATGAATATTGATGATCCGGCGATAGATCTTGCTGTTTGCGCGGCAATTGAATCTGCTGTGTGGGATAAGGTTGTTGATTTGAATAAGGTTTTCTATGGTGAGGTGGGACTCACTGGTGAAATTAGGTCGGGAATAGGTGTTGATGCTGTCTTAAATGAGGCTAAGAAAGTTGGATATAAGGGGGTCGTGTTGGGTAATTCATATAAGGGCGCCTCTAAATTTGTTCAGAAAACTAAAGACATTTCCTCATTAGTTTAATTATTCGCTGTTAATTCTTGATTGTGATTGTTATAAAGAGCTTTGCTTTTGTTTCTCTCGATTCTATCCACCCATATCGTAACAATGTATCGAGGATGTTTCTTGAGTAACATTTAAGTTGATAAGGCCCCTGTGTTACTATTTTATATCGTACTCATGATATAATGTGCTCGTGAGGTAGAGGTGGTTGTTATGTGTATAATGCTTATGGGTTGACAGTATATGTCTTAGGAGTTATACTTATATTGTACTTTTAAAAGGTCGTGTGGATAAATAGAGGTATTTCCCTTTGTCTGGGGTGCTAAACATTACTGGGCAAACGGAATTGCTTCTATTTTAAAATCCTTTTCTCCCATGGTTTGGTTGTGGAATCCCCATCTACTGAGCCATCGGAAAAGAGGATTTGGATGCATTCTATGCACTTCGATTTTTTCGTTCGATCTCGTACTAAGAAATCGGGGTCGGTCGGGGCAGTACCGATCCCAACCTTTTTATTTGACATTAGATTTCGACTTTCCTATACTAAGAAATATCAAGATGTATATTTATTAAATTTTCCCTTTGCAACTATGGATCTCACTATTAAAGATTTAGAAAAACAAACAATTGCTCAATTAAGAATTAGAGCTAAAGAACTTAACATGAAGGATTTCATGGAATTTCCTAAGAGAGATTTGATTATTGAAATACTTAAAGCTTCCAGTGAAAAGGAAGGTTTTATCTTTGTGGAAGGAATTCTTGAAGTTATGAATGATGGTGCTCACGGAGTACTTCGAACTGATGGTGTTTTACCAGGTGAAAACGATGTATATATCTCAGGATCTCAGATAAAGAAATTTAGTCTAAGAACTGGAGATGTTGTATCTGGACCTGCTAGATTACCAAAAGAGAAAGAAAAGTACTTAAGTTTGCTCAGAGTTGATACCGTTTACGGAAGACCAGCTGCTGATGCTGCAAATAGGCCATTTTTCCAGAAATTAACTCCAATTTTTCCTAATAGACAGATAAAACTTGAAACAGTTTCTGAAGTTATTTCAACAAGAGTAATAGATCTTTTAAGTCCTATTGGTTTTGGTCAGAGATCAATGATTGTTTCTCCTCCAAAATCAGGTAAAACTTGGATGCTTAAGGATATTGCTGCAGGTATTACTGCTAATCACCCAGATGCTAAACTTATTGTTGTTTTAGTCGGTGAAAGACCTGAAGAGGTTACAGATATGCAAAGAAGTGTTAAAGGTGAAGTATATGCTTCAAACTTTGATGAACTTCCAAAAGATAACTGTATTGTTGCTGAAATGGCCTTAGAAAAGGCAAAAAGAATGGTAGAGTGGGGTGAGGATGTTATTATCCTTATGGATAGTATTACAAGACTTGCTCGTGCTTACAACATTACTATGCCAACTTCAGGTAAAACACTTTCAGGTGGTTTTGATCCAGTAGCTTTATATCCACCTAAGAGATTCTTTGGTGCTGCTAGAAACTTTGAAGAAGGTGGAAGTTTGACTATTATTGCTACAGCTCTTGTTGATACAGGAAGTAAGATGGATGATTTAGTTTATGAAGAGTTCAAAGGTACTGGTAACATGGAACTTCACTTAGACAGACAATTATCAAACAGAAGAATTTATCCTGCTATTGATGTTACTGCTTCAGGTACTAGAAATGAAGAGAACTTACTTTCTAAGGAAGTATTAAACCAATCATGGAGAATTCGAAGACTTCTTGAAGTATTGGATAACAATGAAAATCCTACAGAAGTATTAGTAAGTAGAATGAAAAAGACTAAGGATAATAGCGAATTCCTTGCTAAGCTACACGAAGCTTAATTTGGTATAATATTCACATGGCTCTAAAAGAGAAATCTGAAGATTCGTTACAAAAGATACAGGGATTTAGTTTCAAAGACGTTGTAAATACTTTCGAAGATGAAAGTGAGAACCTCTACCAAGATAGTAGTGTTTTTGTTGACGATGACAGAAACTTTTTTTCAAAGTTCAAAGGTGGAATATTTGATTACATTAAGACATTAATCAATTATCTTGCCAAAAGAGAAAATCCCGTTGGGTTTTTTATTCAACTGCTTCATTATTTTGCTGTTAGATTTAGAATTATTTTTGTTTTTATATCAGTTATTGGTAGTGTTATCGAAGATATTTTTGAAGATTATAGAAAAATTCTTGTTAAAAAGATGTTTTGGGGTAGAAGTTCATTATTTAGATTCGCTTATCAATTAGTCGGAGTAGGTCTTGTTGTAATGATTTTCTTATCATATTCTTATAACTCAAGTCCTATATTTAGTAACGCAAATCTTGCTTTGGCAGCAAGTAATCAAGATTTGTTAGCACAAAAGAGCGTTACAACAATTGGAACCTTGGATAATGTTGCTAAATATGAGAGTTCTGTTCATGTTGTTAAACCTGGAGATACTCTTACAAGTATTGCTTCTGCCGAGGGAATAAGTGTTGCGACTTTAATGTGGGCGAATGATTTGACTGCCGCTGATTTTATTAGACCAGGAGATAAGCTTGTTATTCCACCTGGAAATGGTGTCTTAGTAACCGTTAAGAAGGGTGATACTATTTTTAGTTTAGGTAAGAAATATAAGACAGATCCTCAGTTGATCCTTACTGTTAATGTTCAGTATGCAACTCCTGAAGATATTCATGTCGGAGATAGTTTATTTATTCCTGATGCAATTGCTATAACGCCTCCAGTGTCATCAAAACCAGTATATTCTGGTGTTGTTGCTAGTGCGGGTGGAAGTACTTCATATGGTTATAACTCTGGTGTTGCAACGGCTACAAGATTCTTACGATGGCCTGTCGCTGGTGGTGGTTCAGATGTAACCCAGTGTTTTAGCCCATGGCACAATGGTATGGATGTAGCTGATTCTAGCTATCCTAATCTGGTTGCTGCAGCTTCTGGTGTTGTTAGCTTTGCTGGATGTCAATCTGGATATTGTCCTGCTCCAGGGGTTTTAAGAGGTGGTTATGGGTTGGCTTGGGCAGTTGCTATTGATCATGGAAATGGTTGGGCTACTGTTTATGGTCATATGAGCGGAATTTATGTTCATAGTGGTGAACATGTAAGTTCTGGTCAAATTATTGGTAGAATGGGGCAAACAGGTAGTGCTTCTGGTGTTCATGTCCACTTCATGGTTGTTAGGAGTGGTACTTGGACTGGTGTTAACCCAGCTCCATTCTTTGTGTCTGGAACATTTGCACAACACCCAGGTTTTGATTGTTATTAAACCGAACTTTTTGTATACTTATCTCCATAGGGCTCATAGTTCAGCGTGGTAGAACGTCGCATTCGCATTGCGAAGATCGCCGGTTCGACCCCGGCTGAGTCCACAAGGTGTGATGGGCCTGTAGCTCAGTTTGGCTAGAGCACTTCCATGGCATGGAAGGGGTCATGGGTTCAAGTCCCATCAGGTCCACAAAAACTTATGCAAACAATATATAGAAATAACAAACTATTGCTCTTAGTTCTCCTCCCTTAGGGGAGCATTTTTCGATCAAAAATTATCACTTTACTTAAATTAATAATTAATTGTTATGTCAAAAGAATATAATTTTAAAGAAATAGAGAACACATGGAAGGAGAAATGGTATGGTGGCGATATATATTATGCAAAGCCAGAAACTTCCAAATTACCTAAGAAATATGTTTTAGTTGAATTCCCATATCCAAGTGGTACTGGTTTACATATCGGACATACTTTCAGTTTTACTGGAGGAGATGTATACGCGAGATTTATGAGGATGAAAGGTTTTAATGTACTATTCCCAATGGGTTGGGATGCATTTGGATTGCCAACTGAAAATCATGCAATCAAAATGAAGAGGAAACCTCAAGATGTTACTGCTGAAAATACTGCAACTTTCAAAAGGCAGATGCAGGATTTAGGTTTTTCTTTTGATTGGAGTAGGGAAGTTAATACAACAGATCCTGATTATTATAAATGGACACAATGGATATTTATAAAGTTATTTGAGAAGGGCTTAGCATATAAAAAAGAGATGCCAATTAACTGGTGTCCTTCATGTAAAATTGGTTTAGCTAATGAAGAGGTTGTAGAAGGTAAGTGTGAGAGATGTGGAACAGAGACTTCAAGAAGAAATATCTCACAATGGGTTGTTAAAATAACTGATTATGCTGATAGATTAGCAGAGGGTTTAAAAGACACAGACTTTATTGAAAAGGTTAAAGCAGCTCAAATCAACTGGATTGGAAGAAAAGAAGGTTTAACAATTGATTTTATGATTGAAGGTAGTGAGAAAAAAATCAGTTGTTTTACCAAATATCCTGAAACAATTTTTGGTGTTAGTTGGGTTGTTGTATCTCCAGAATATGCAGAATTAGATAGTATTGTTACTAAGGATCAAAAAAAAGTTGTTGATGAATATGTTAAAGAATCAAGAAAAAAGAG
>DASZTI010000103.1:0-2160 GCA_035548215.1 Candidatus Dojkabacteria bacterium | reverse complement strand
TGAACCCAGATATTTTAAGTCATTAATCTTATCCCTTAATTCCCCTGCTTTTTCATATTCTTGCTTCGCAGAATATTCAACCATCTTCTTTTCAAGTTCTTTAATATGGTTTTTATTATTTCCTTTTAGGAACTTTATAATGCCATCAATATTCTTTCGATATTGTTCAGGACTTACATCAGGTCCAGGGCAAAGGCCTATTCTAGAATAAAAGCATGGCTTTGTTGGATCTTTGGCAGTGCAGAATGGGTATAATTTTCTTAAATAGTTAAATACTCGTTTTATAGCCGTACCACTTGGATATGGACCAAATAACTGCCCACGAGTAAACTCTTTTTTGTTTAGTGTTCTTACAATCTTTACAGTAGGATATTTATCGCGAGTTGTTATGTATAGCCAAGCATATGACTTATCGTCTTTTAGGTCACTGTTAAACTTTGGCAAAAACTTCTTTATTAAAGCGGACTCGAGAACCAAAGCTTCAATATCATTATCTGTCTGGGTTACTTCTACATCAGCTATTAAAGGGATCATCCCTATAATTCTAGGTCGATCTTCATGATCGCTACTAAAATAAGAGCTTACTCGAGATTTAAGACTATGTGCTTTCCCAATGTAAAGAAGTTTATGACTATTATCATAAAACTTGTATACTCCTGGTTTAAGCGGAAGTAAGCTAATTTTTTCTTGTAAACTTTGATTCATATAATGGTTTAAGCAAATTTTTTTAAAAATTCCTTTGCTTGTTCATTATACTCTATGCCTTGTTTGAGATTAACTGTTTTAACCCCTTCTTTATTCTTGATGATTATTTTAACGGGGGTATCTCCAGGATTTTCTTTTATAAAGGTTTTTAATGCATCAATATCTTTTTGTTTATTCTTTTGATTTATTTTGTAAATTATCCCACTAAATTCAGTTGCAAATTTCTCTTGATCTATATACATACTTTTTTCAAAAACAACTGCATATGCACCATCACGTTCAGATAATCTTCCGACAATCAGAACAGGTTTATTAGGTGTAAATTGATCTTTCATCTCTTCATATTTTGAAGGGAAAACTAAGACATCAGTTGCTCCAGTTTTGTCTTCAACAGATAAGAATGCCATTCTTTCACCCTTTTTCGTCGTTATTCTTTTAACATTGGTTATTAATCCGCCAAGTACAATTAAAGATCCAGGCTTTTTCTCTTTTAGCTGTCTTATAGGTGTAACACCTTTCTCAGCAAAGAATTCTTGTAAATTATTCAATGGATGAGAAGTAAAATATAAACCCAACAGATCTTTTTCCCATTGAAGAATCAAATGGGTTGGAGTTTTTACATCTTGTGGAAGTGGTGTTGCTTGTATTAAACCTTTCTGAGCTTCTGCATCCATTCCAAAGATATCCATTTGTCCTGTTTCAAAGGTTTTTCTTTGTTTTTTATACTTTTCAAAAACAGTAGGAAGAATTTTAATCAATGCCTGTCTATCACCAAAGATATCAAAGGCACCAGCCATAATCATATTTTCCAAAGCTCTTTGTTGAACCTTTTTATCGACTGTTCTGTAAACTAAGTCATCTAGGTTTTTATATTCTCCATTTGATTTTCTCTCATTTACAAGTGTTTTCATAATATCTTTACCTACATTCTTAATAGCCGCAAGACCGAATCTAATGTCTTGATCTCCTTCAATAGTAAAGTAAAAATCACTCTTGTTTATATCTGGTGGTAAGAGTTTAAAACCTAACTTTTCACATTCTTCCAAATCAATTACAACTCTTTCAAAATTATCAAGATCACCTTCTAAAAGTGCTGCCATAAACTCTAGTGGATAATGAGCTTTAAGATATGCAGTCCAAAAGGCAACGGTTGCATACATAGCGCTATGAGCTTTGTTAAAGCCATAGTTAGCAAATTTAACAAGCAATTCCCAAAGCTCTAATATCTTTTCTTCTTTGTAACCCTTGGCAACAGCACCAGCTACAAACTTAGGCTTTTCAGCCTCCATAACATCCATTTTCTTCTTACCCATAGCTTTTCGAAGCGCATCAGCTTCTCCCATTGAGTAACCTGCAATATCTACAGCAATTCTAATAACTTGTTCCTGATATGTAATAACGCCTTTGGTAATTTGTAGAATTGGTTCGAGTTCAGGAATTAAATACTCTGCTTGC
>DASZTI010000102.1:0-7593 GCA_035548215.1 Candidatus Dojkabacteria bacterium | reverse complement strand
GAATCCATATTTGGAACTTGTTATTTATTATGAGGTTGAAGATAATAAAATGAACTGGTTGTGGATAGAGCCGACAGTAAATGATGAAGAATTAAAGCAAGCTTTGGCCCAAAGTATTGATAAAAGTAAAACGAAATTACCTGATGATGAAGGAGCTATTAATGAGGCTCGAAAAAACAGACAAAGCTCTATTATTGATGATTTAATTGGTTAATAACTATTTATTTTCTAAATATCTGGATATATAATCCCGAAGCGGAGTGTAGTTCAGATGGCTAGAACGCTTGCATGGGGTGCAAGAGGTCGCTCGTTCAAGTCGAGTCACCCCGATTCTTTTCTTATGTTTTATAGTTTTCACTAAAGGTCTTTATAGTTACTTTACTCTCTATTTTTTTTCTGTTACCGTGGAAAGGTATGAACGCTAATTAACTTTATTAGGAGGGTCTATGAGAGTTATTAAATTTTCCTTGTTCGCTTTAATTTTGTCTTTTGTCTTTCTTTGTTTGATGGTTGTAGGTGTTCCATCGAGTAAAGTAGTGGCTTCAAACAATGTACAAAGTTATGTTGTAACATTTAAAGACGGTACTTCAGTTGATGCTATGAATACAGTATTGCAACAATATGGATTACAATCACAAACAGTGTTAGATGATGCAAGTATTACTGTTGTTAAGACAACTGATGACAGTGCAGTTTCTCAATTAAGATTAGATACTCAAGTTGATAGTGTTGTTGTTGAGGGTGGATTTAGCCTTGATTCTTTTGATACCTTTCATGTCCCAACTCCACTTGTAGTAACTGATCCTATCTATACAACTTATCAATGGGGTATTCGAGCTTTATATTCAGATCAAGCTTGGAACTTAGGATATAAATCTAGCCATAGAACAGTAGTTGGAATAATTGATACTGGTGTGGCTAGAAACCACAGTGATTTAGGTCCAAATATTGTTTATGAGAAATGTTTTACATCGTTTCAGACAACATGTAATCCATATCCACAAATTCCTTCAAGTATGAGTGGAAACCATGGAACATTAATGGCTGGTGTTTTAGGTGCTGTTATAAATGATACTGGGGCAGTTGGTGTCGCTCCTGAAGTTGGAATAGCAAATTATAATGTTTCTGAATATGGCTCAGAAGGTACTCCAACCGTTTATGATAGTTCAATGTGGGCTGCAATATCTGACGCTGCCAAACAACATTTTGACGCGGTTAGTTTGAGTGAAGGTGAAGTATTATCATTACCTTTATCCGCTGATGATCAAGCTAAGGTTGATAGTTGGCAAAGAGTTATAGATAAAGCTACTAAGAAGGGTGTTGTAGTTGTAGCTTCTGCTGGAAATTATGGTTTGAATTTGGATGATCCATCCATCATGGTAATTCCTTGTGAATTAAAGAATGTAATGTGTGTAGGTGCTACAAACATTAGACCTCAACCAGTATTTCCTCAGACTGGGGCAGTACAGGCGGCTACTTTCTATACTGACTACGGTACTAGTGTAGACTTTACTACTCCAGGTGGAGATTGTGGTGGACCAGATTTCGCAACATGTTTGACCGCTCCTGATCCTAGATACTTTATATGGTCAACAAATGTAGTAATCAATGCTACTTGTGGATTAACTGAGAATTGTCCAGTTTCATACAGTGCAAGTATTGGTACAAGTTTCTCAGCTCCTGAAGCTGCAGGTGTTGCTGCGCTTGTAATGGATGCATATAAGCAGACTCATCATCATGATTTAAAACCAAAGGATGTTTTAAAGATTCTTGTTAAGACTGCGGATCCATTACCTGCTACTCCAAACTTAGGTGCAGGAAGTTTGAACGCTAAAGAGGCTGTCAAAGAAGCTATTAAGCATCACGAGCATTAATAGGATTTAATTTTGACACCTTAAAATGGGTAAGACAATGTTCTTACCCATTTACTTTTTGCTTAGTGCTATACTTAATTATGTCAGATCATGTCGCCATAATGAAAAAGTCTTGGGGATTAACCAGAAAGATTCTTTCGGGTGAGAAAATAATAGAAACAAGGTGGTATAAGAATAAAGTTCAGGCTTGGAATAAGGTTAAAGTTGGTGATACAGTTTATTTCAAAGATAGTGGAGAACCAGTTACGATAAAGGCAGTGGTATCAAAAGTAGAGCAGTTTGATAATTTAGATGAAAAGAAAATTGCAGATCTTTTCAAACGATATGGCGAAGAAGATTTAGGAACAAAAGAGATTTCAGAGGAAATTAAAAAGTACGTAGAAGGGAAGAAATATTCTGTAATTGTCTGGATTAAGAACCCACAATTAATTGAGCCTTTTGATATAGATAAGAAGGGGTATGGAGCTATGAGTGCCTGGCTAACAGTTGATAATATTGAAATGATAAAGAAATAATTTAGTGATATATTAAAATATGAAAATAAATAAAGAATGGCACTTAAAAAATCGCATGCCTAAGAATGCAACCTTAGAACAAAGGATAAAGTGGTATTTAGAGCATTTAAAGAATTGTAAGTGTCGGGATATTCCTGAAAATATAAAGAAGGAAATTGAAAAGATGAAAAAGAATTAAGAAACTAATTTTCATAATAAAGTAGTTATATGTTAAATACCCAGGCAAAGTCACTTGAAAATGTTCCCTTTGAAAAGGAAGAATCATTAAAATCAACCCCTCAAGGAGTTTATGATCATGTACATCAATTGCAAACGCATTTTAAAAACGATTTTCCTTTTACTCTTCTTTCTTCAAAGGATGGAGACCAAGTCTTTTTATATACACAGGATTTAAAACATTATGATCAGAATGCTCCTCTCTTAACTTTTGATATTAACAAAGAGAAGGGGGAAGTCAGCCAAATGGAAATTGATTTTGGTGTCTTAAAAGAAGGTAGAAACCATAAAGTTAAAGTTGATTCGCAAGGAAAAGCTATTGATGGATCTAATGATGATCGAATTGATTCTGAAGTTGTTATGGAGTTTTTATCTGGTAAAAAAAGCGAAGAAATATTATCTGATTCAGAAAAGTCATATCAGGAATTAATTAGAGAACTTTCTCCAATTAGTATGCCAGATGCCCTTGAACTCTCTGAAGAAACGAATGAATTACAAACTCAAGAATATATTTATGATCTTGCTAAGAAAAAAGCATCTAATTATAGAGCTAGTTCAAATTGGGATATGTATGAGAAATTTAATCGGATTGCGAGACATTATGACCCCGCAAGATATAGCTTTGATCAGATTCGATTAAATATTGTTGGTAATCGGACAAAAGAAACGGTAAGAGACGTTACATTAAGTGCGGTTGTCCTGGCTACACTAACTGCTTGTGGTATTAATGCAAATTCTCCAGATTGGGAGCCCACATTAAAATCTCTTACTGAAGAAGAGGTTGTAAAGAGACTTAATTCAGAGGGCTTAGAAGTATTTGCCAACCTTGTGGAGAATGCTTCGAAACTTGGAAAAAGTTGGAACATACCTGCCCCTCGTTGTTTTGACGCATTTGGAAGAAATATTAGTTCAATGATTAGTTTTGCGGTAGCTTCAGTTAAGGCCGATTCGTTAAGCTATATCAAAGAACACCAGAATCCTGACTCGGACTATTTAAAGTCACTTAAAGGAAAAATCGATGAAACAACTAATTCTTTAAATATAGAAATTGAAGATAGTAAAGATAATAGAGAAACATCATTGGGAATTATGAAGACAATATTTAAAAGGCTATTTGAAGCAAGTGATATTCATCATGCGGTAATGATCCAAGCTAAACCTAAAATTAAAATCACTCTTAATAGTGAAGATTTTTATTATTCTCAAAATCCTTTTGATGAGAGTGTCTCGATTCCTGGTTATGATCCCGAATCTGTAAACTTGTTTCAAAGAATTAAAGTAATGATACATGAAACTAATCATTTGCTTTTGGGTACATCAGATTTTAATCCTCAAGAATTAAACGATGTGATAAAAGCTATTGGACTAAACAACCTCGGTATATATATGAACTCATATATTGAAGCAATGGAATCTATGACAGAAGGTATTATGAAAGACCCAGATTCATTTTTCAGAGTGGGTTGGTCAAATAGAGGATGGATTTTAAATTACTATGGTAAAACTAATGACGAGGAGATTGCTAAGCAATATTTAAATCTTTATTCAAAATTCTCAAAATCAATTGAAGATTATTCAGAAGAAACTAAGAATTTCTCAAAAGATAATTATGATGAGAAGTTTATAGAATGGATAATAAGAAAATATATAGACCTAAAAGATAGTGAAGCATCACACACAGAAAAAGAAAAAAAGTTTTTAGATGCCGTTTTGGAAAGTGATATTGTGGAAGCGTTTGTCGGTTATCTAAATCACTTAATAGTTGATAATATCCCTAATAGAATTAATATTCGTGATGGTTATAGTTACTATCCAGATATAAATGAAACTGGTTTGGAAGCCGTATATACAGGTTGGCAAAAAGCAATTGGTGTATCAGAACCTGATCTTACTAAACGAATAAAGAGAATTATTTTAGGTTATGTTCCGGAATGTGATTTAAATGAAAGAGATGTCAAAATTTCTAATATATTAAGAGAGATTGGAGACATTAAGAACTCGGATATAGGATTCAAAATTGATAAATCAGGGAAAACTTGGAACCTTTTTTCAACTGAGTCAGATTATTACAATAAAGAAACTTTATTAACGAACATTTATGGATATGTTGGGAAAAAATTATCTGACACATCATTATTATTTGATAACAAAGGAGATTTATATCTTTTCCCTACGAGTCGAGCGGATAGATTTGAATCTTTACTAAGTGTTGAAGCATTTGATAATGAAAGATCAACTTTAAGGACAATAAAGATTGAAGATCCTAAATGGGAAGAAATAAACATTGACCAAATTCAAATGCTTGAAGTTAATAATGCCATTATGGGTGAAGGCAAAATGTTTATGATGAAAATTGGTGAAGGATATTTAGGCCCTATAAATGAATATTTAAAAGGAATTTGGGAAAAAGGAAAATCTTTTAAAGTCTTGAGGGACAATAAAGGTAATGGGGCGATTGTAAGAGCAACTATTGATGACGGTACTGCTGTTTATAAGTCCCAATTTATAGATTTGAACATGACATCCACTTTTGTTGATTTTGAAGACATATCAGAAAGTACGGTGGAAAATGAAGCTAGGTTTAAAAGTAACAACATAGAATTTGTTTTTGATGTTAGAGATGTTCTTTGGGTGCAAAGTGGTTTAGATAAAAAAGAACCAGATTTTAGATTTGTGTTTAAGAAATTGAATGATGAAAAGATAGTTATGGAACTCGAGATGATGATTGACGGTAGGAGAGGAATTGTTACGATAAAAGATTTCAACTTAAGACTTGGAAAAGGGTAATATTATTTATCTTCTAAATACTTTTCAACTTCAATCTCAGCCGCAATAGCCATCCCAACGGCTGTCCCAGCTTGTCTATAAACAAAGTCTGTACAATCTCCTGCTGCAAATAATCCTGGAATGTTTGTCATATATCTGAATGTCTTATTATACTGTCCCTGTATATCAGCTTTATCTTCCATAAAGACTCTATCAGAGGTATATATATATCCCTTATCATCTATTAATACACCTGTTTCTTTTAAGAATGCTGTGCTTGGAGTATGTCCGATAGCTAGAAATAACCCCTCAAGTTCTAAGGTCGTCTCGGTTCCATCCTGGGTATCTTTTAGTTTTACACCCTCAACTTTATTTTCTCCCAAGACTTCAGTTACTTCTTTATTCCACACAACACCGATTTTCTCATTGTTTAAAACTCTTTCTTGCATAATCTTTGAAGCTTTGAATTCGCTTCTTCGATGTATAACATAAACCCTAGAAGCAAACTTTGTTAAGAAAAGAGCTTCTTCCATGGCTGAATCTCCCCCACCAACTACTGCGATAACCTTGTCTTTGAAGAAAAATCCGTCGCATGTTGCACATGCAGATACGCCTTTTCCTCTCAGTCTTTGTTCTGATTCAAGACCTAACCATTTTGCATCAGCACCAGTTGCAACTAAAACGCTTTGCGATTTAATAATGTTGCCATTGGTTAAGGTAAGATTAAAGAGGTCACTTTCTTTTTTTACTGTAATTACATTATCAGTTATAAATCGGGTTCCAAATTTTTCTGCTTGTGTTCTAATATTTTTAATAAGTTCTGTTCCTAGAACACCATTAGGAAATCCTGGATAATTTTCAACTTCTGAAGTTAAGGTTAATTGTCCTCCTGGGGTTGCACCCTCAACTACTAAAGGATTTAACATAGATCTTGAGGCATAAACAGCTGCTGATAATCCAGCTGGACCCCCTCCAATGATTACTATTTTTTCAACATTATTTTCATTATTCATAAGTTCATTCTACATGATCAAAGTAATTTTGTTTAGAAAGTTTAAAAAGTGCTTATATGATTAAAGAATCTTTCCTTCTTTTTTCTCTTCACTCTCTAAGATATAAATATCTCTCTTGTCTGACGTATATACTAATTCACCACCACCCTTTATTATCCTCTCATAAGGCTTACAATCCCTACATCCTTCTTCTCCATTTGGACATTTAAAGCTTTCAAGTTGTCTTGCCAGTTTAATCTTTTTAGCAATGCTTAAAACTTTAGAGTATGATTCATCATAATCAGGAAGTTCTTTAGGAGTTGGTTCATCATTTTGTTCTAAGTACCAGTAGCTTGCCTTTGTCACATCTCTTTTCTGCGTATTCTTAACAAGAAGGTGGTAGATTGGTAACTGAAGTGATTCAGGGTCTTCTTGAGCATCTTTACTTGTTTTGAAATCGATTATATGGACTGAGTCAGTGTCAGGTAAATATTCTAGCCAGTCAACTTTTCCACAAAGAATAATATTGTCTTCCTCTGATAACCAGAATTGTGGAAGATCTTCTTCAATCTTTACTGCTAGATTCTTAAGAGGTCCAGGATTCTTTCTTACTCTGTTAATCATATCTAAGCCTCTTTTTTTATATTGATTCTCAGTTTCTTGATTTAAAAATCCGCCTTTTTTACCACTTACTTTACTCCATGCTTGTTCATATAGTTCAACAAGCGGAGTTTCAAACCTTCTTGAGAGAGGGATTTTTGATAATGATTCAATTACTTCGTGTACGGCTTGACCAAGAGAAAGGGCAGGGGATGCTATTGCAATCTTATTTCCTGTCTTTTTATCTTTATATATGTTTTTTAAATAGTATAGTCGTGGACATTTTAAGAAGTCTGTTATTGATGAGTGTGATACCCATGTTGCACTGTATTTATCTGCCATGGAACAATTCTTTAATATTAATTTAATTATTGTATCAGATATTAGGAAGAGATTGTTAAGTGGGAATAAATCCGTGGTATATAGGGTATACTTTGTATCTAGATAATTATCTTTCTAATATGTTTGTCCTTGGAAGGAGTATAATGTTTTTACTAAAATATCTTTAAACTTTTATGAAGAAAAATATAAAACCAAAACAGAGCTTAAAAAATAGTTTTAAGGTCGCTTTTAGTGGTTTAAGGCATGGGATTTTTAGAGAAAGAAATTCTAAGATAATGTTTGTTGTTT
>DASZTI010000101.1:0-6336 GCA_035548215.1 Candidatus Dojkabacteria bacterium | reverse complement strand
ATGAACTTGGAGCTGTAATAATATGAGTTTCAACTTCAAGTCTGTTGCCTGTCATACCAATTGGATATTTAATACCGCCTTGGTTATCTACAACAAATTCTCGTGGGATGATGTGAATTGGGTTTAAATTTTCTGGTAGTGATAATGTTCTCGCGTTTTCAATTGCTCGATAAGTATCTTCCATAGTGATTTCAGATCCAGATACAGCAACAACGCCTTTATTGTTTAAACTTGTTACTTGTTCACCGTTAATTGAGACTAAGACATCAGAGATTGTTACTCCTGCCATTCTTTCTGCTGCGGAAACGCTTTCTGAAATTGAATTGGTTGCGTCGTCAATATTAACTACAACACCTTTTTTAATTCCTTTACTTGGATGAGAGCAAACCCCTATTACTGTAGGTTGTTGGTTTTCATCTACTGAGGTTATTACTGTAGTGATTTTACTCGAACCTACATCTATTGCAGCAACAATTCTTTTGGCCATAATTTTACAAGGCAGTCAAAATTTTAATAATGACGAGCTAAATTCGTTAATCAAATATAGTAGAAAAACTAGTATTTAGCAAGTTATCAATATAGATTTTTACAGAGAGCGAGTAATCTGTCAATGGATTATTACTTTTCTTGTATTACAGGTCTTTTATATCTGACATCAATACTCTTGATTCCACTCATTTGCTTATTTAGTTGTTCGAGTATTGCTATTGATCTTACAAGTTGGTCTCTAAAGTCTTGCGCAGTTGAGAGGATTACTGTAATACTTTTTTGGGTTGAGCAGGTCATAATGTTGTCTTTAATATCACATGATAAGATGCCTAGCCCATAATAGTTGTAGACTGATATTATGTTTGCGATATCTCTTACAATATAGAAAGATGATTGTGAGTTTATATTGAAGTCACCAAGGAAATCAGGGTTATTTATAATGATTAGTCCTGGGTAACTGTAAACTAGGTTACATTTTCCGTCTACATATTCTTGAATGTCTAAAGTGTAACCAGCGTCTGAAAGGAGCATGCATTTGTTTTGGTTGTTAAGGACTAGCTTTGGAACCCTTTCTTTTATAACGATATCTAGTTGGTTAGGGAATGTTTTAGATACGATGGCTTCTTCTAGATAGCTGTTGTCTTTTTTGAGGTCTGTTTCTAGTGTGTCAATGTTGTAGAGGAAATAGTTTTTATCTTTTTGTTTGTTGAAGTTGTTTATTATGTAATCGTTTGTTACATAGGTTAGTTCTTTTCCTTCAGTATTAGTTATATTTAACTTTGTAATATTGAAGTATGAGAGATGAGTTAGAAGATAGATTGAGAGTATTACTAATATTGTTGCAAGAATGTATTTGTAGGTTCGTTTTAAGATTTCAACTGATTTATCAAGAATCTTTTTCCATATTGTAGGGGGTTTACGAGTAATCATGATAAATGATGAAGGATGGGAATTGGAATGTCAAATAATCAAGCTGGGAAGTTTCCAGTTTCTTTATATAAAACAGCTATAAATTTTCCATCTCGCATCACCCATTTCAATGGCTTGTAATGCTTTACCATTGCATAATGAGCATTTATAAGTCTAAAGGTTTCTTTGGTGAAAGAAAGTATTTCGTTATCACAATACTCAGCATGTATGCTACTTGTTATAAAATGAAGTGCTTCTGAGGAAAGAAGATATTTGCCCATATTTATAAGTAAAAAAATTTAATCCTCACGCCTACTATATAATAGTAGCACAACAGATTTGGCAAACTCATAATTTCACAAAAAATCTTCTGGAAGATTTGGAGCGAGGCACTTGATGAAGTTAGAACCAATTTATTATAATGAGTTAATCTTTTATCCTAAGGTATTGAGTAAAAATCTATTACTTTCTAATATATTAATGATGTGATAAAGTTATTAAATGAGAAAAATCATCACAACTACAATGATTACACTTGACGGTGTGATGCAAGCCCCAAGCGCTTCAAAGGAGGATACTGCTGAAGGGTTCGAATATGGAGGTTGGCAGGTAGGTTGGAACGAAGAGGCCGACAATATCATGGACCAAAAAGTACAAGCTGCCCCTTTTGATTTGCTCTTAGGCAGACGTACCTATGAAATCTTTGCTGCCTACTGGCCAAATCATAAAGAAGAACCTCATTGGGGAAAGCCATTCGATAGAGCGAAAAAGTATGTCGTTTCACATAATCAGATTAAACTGCCGTGGGATAATTCCGTACTTATTACAGGAGACGTCGTTGAAGAAATAAGAAAACTTAAAAATTCAGATGGCCCCAATCTGTTAATCTATGGAAGCGGCAACTTTATACAAACGCTTCTTAAAAACAACCTCATAGATCGAATGCACCTCTGGATATTCCCTGTTACTATCGGCACAGGTAAAAAATTATTTGCCGAAGGGACACAGCCCGAATGTTTTAATGCGTTAGACTCAGAAATTACTAATACTGGGATAATTTTTGCGACCTATGAATTTTCGAAGCCGTTGAAGAAAAGTTCATTGTAAGGTTAGGATTATCTTCTCTATAGATATATTTATTCAATACTGGAGCAGGCGACGAGGGGTAACACTGCGCTTGTTCCTCACTCTGTTCGGAATCGAACCGCATTCAATCTTGTTTACTTGAGGAAATTGGTAACTAACTCGTACCTGTTTTTGTATTTTCACCCAACGGGTGGAAATACAAAAGCGAGAGACGGGGTTCGAACCCGCGACCTACACATTGGCAATGTGTCGTTCTAGCCAACTGAACTACTCTCGCTTAAATGCCGAGACCCAGGTTTGAACTGGGGACCCTTTGTTCTTCAGACAAATGCTCTACCAACTGAGCTATCTCGGCACAATAGGAATATATCAAAAACAACCTAATATGTAAATTCTTTAAGACTTTTTGTTATGTATTCACTCCACTCTTTTTTAAATCTTTCCTTACTAAATTTCTGTGTATACTCATTCATTTTCTTAGGATCAAACTTTATAGTTTGAAGCATCTTTATAGCGTTATTTAAACTATCAACATCTTGTCTATCGAAAAATACTCCGGTCTTTCCATCAACAACAGTCTCAAGTGCTCCACCCTCATTAAATGCAACAACAGGAGTACCACAAGCCATTGCTTCAAGTGGAACAATACCGAAATCTTCAACTCCACAGAACAGCATACCTTTTGCTTGAGCTACAACCTTCCACTTATCTTTATTTGAAATCCAACCTAAAAATTCAATATTGTCATGACCCTTAGCAAGTTTTACCATTTCTTTCTTTAAAGAACCCTCACCTATTAATTTAACATTCAAATTGTGTTTGATTGCCGTTTCAACAATTAACCTTCCACCCTTATTAGGCTCAAATGGAGCTATAGCAACAAAATAGCCTTGCTTTGGGAGAGTATAGTCAGCTTGATCCAGATCGGCAAAAGGATATATCACATTATCCGCATCTCTTCTGTAGTATTTCTTAACTCTTTTACCAATGAAATTAGAGTTCGCTACAATTCTATCAATCCTACTTGTAGATGTTACATCCCAGATTCTTAAATAGTTTAAGAACAGTGGAATCATAATTCGTTTCCACAAAGAAAAATTCTTTGGATTAAAATAGTCAAAGGTTTGATCCCAAGCATAACGCATTGGTGTATGCATATAACAGATGTTAAGAGTGTTAACAGATGTTATAACTCCTTTTGAAGCAACTGAAGATGAAGAAAGAACTAAATCATATTTTCTTAAATCATAACTTTCAACGGCTAGTGGCCAAAGAGGATATGTATATCTGTAGTACTTTTTTATAAAAGGGAATTTTGAGAGAAATGACATATACCATTTATGTTGTGCAATTGTTTTTGAAACTTTTGTTTTATCTCCAAATATTGTGTAAATATCCGCTTGTGGAAACATTTCACAAAAGACTTCTATACAATTTTCAGCACCCCTTTGAATCCAAAAGAAATCATGAATAAGGGCAACTTTTAGGTTTGAGAGATCTTTTACTTCTTTATTCATCAAGTACTACAGTTCTTAATTTACCGTTTATTCTGTGCTTTTTCATGTAGTTTACATAAACAATTCCGGAGATAATACAGATAATACCGATGGTAATTAATGACCAGCTCAAGAAGAAACCTGTTTGAGGAACTCCCCCACCTCCACTGGTTGTAATGGTATAAGTTGCCTTAGCTGGTTTATCTAAGATATTAAATGCAGGGCTACCATCTTGCATGATTACTGATTTAAATTCAGTGTTACTTCCTGTATATTCCCAAGCAAGGCTTGCTGTTCCAGCTTTTTTAGTTTCAAAGGTTACTCGCGCAAAAACATCTGGGCTGCCCGTTGTTTTATACAACACGCTATCACCTGATTGACAGAAACCTTCTAAGACAATTACACCATTAGTATTATCAATACTTTGCTTTGTATTATCGTAGGTACAAAAGAGTGAGGCATTATACTCAGCTTTAGTTACCTTCAAAAGGTTTGGATCAAATGTAAGAACTGATCTAGCAAGTAAGACCGACTGAGAATTTGTATCTATTAAGACATCAACTGTAAAACTGTTGCCTGCTTTTATACTGCCTTTAGATGGAGATATTGTGAAGGTTGCATTAGCAGCATGTGCGAAAACACTGTTTAAAAGAAAGAAGCTTCCAACTAAAATTGTGATTATTATTCCTTTAAAGGTTCGGTTCATAATGTTTTAGTATACACTATTTCAAATATTTATTTACAATCTTTTCTAGATATACCATCCTTTTATCCCAGCTATTTTCTTTTGCAATTTTAATTCTCATAGTTAAATACTTTTTGTATTCTGCTTTCTTTTTACTATCATCACTGTATTTTAAATCAACCCAATACTTTATTCTTTTTGCAAACTCATCAGGCGTGTCCGCAATGCCACCCAGTTCCTTTATTCTTGAGAAATCTTCCAATGCTTTAATGCTTGTAACAATAACAGGAAGACCAGCTGCTAGGTATTCAAAATACTTTAATGGAAAACCGCCTTCATTAGCTTTGTTTTTCTTACGAGCAATATAACTTACATCAAAATATTTATAATACTTGTATAAATCTTTATAGTCTTTAGGTCCAACAAAGGTTGTATTATCAAGCTCACTTAAGTTTGAAATTTGTGTTGTTAGTTCTCCTGCTCCAATAGGTCCGATGAAAAAGAAATCATAATCTGGTAGCAGTTTAGCAGTTCGATATATGAGATCTAAATCTTCTTTATATGATGCAATGTTACCCATAAAGCCAATGATTGGCCTGCCAGAGAATGGCCGAAGCTCTTTAGGAATTAAAGAAGTTGTGTTTTTGGGGTTATATGTTAAAGCTTTATTGAAGACATCAAATCTTGCGACATTATTTATATATATGCTCTTATCGTAATTGTATTCTTGCTTGAACCTCTCTCCTGTGTTTTTTGATACAACAAATGTCAGGTCAACCTTATTGAGAATTTTTTGTTCTTCTCTTTTGATATATTTTTTATCTACAAAAGGAATTTCAGAGTAATCATCAACATTGTGATAAATAGATAGTGCATGAGGAATTTTATCTATCAAGAAATTTCCATTAGGTAGAAACATCCAAAGAATTGGATTTGGCTTTAAATATTTTTTAGCAGCATTTTTTATTGTTGAAGTTAAAAAGAGTTCATTAATCTTTTTTATAAATGAAATGTTTTCAAATGGTAATCGGATCGGGGAAACAACATAAATATTTTTGTATGGTTTTTTAGCACCTTTAAATAAAGAAATTAAAAAATCGAAAAGTCTTTTAAAGACTTTTAAAATATCCGTTTTCCCAATAACAGGAAGTGTTTTTAAGCCAAGACTCTCTACAAATACAACATTAACTCCCCTATCTGCCAATTCTTCAGCAAGGATTTGAGCATTAAGAACATTTTTTGTAAAAAGGTTATAGTTTGATGACGACATCAACAAGACATCATGTCCTTGTAAATATTTGTTTGATTTTTTACCAGGTTTCATAAAGTGCATTTCCGAAGTTAACATCACTAGTTGTAGTACCATTCTTTTGCCATGCAGACCAGTTTACACCACTATCTGTACTATATCTTGTGTAAAGAGCACTACTTGCAGCCCTTAGACCAAGTAGCAATCTATTATTCTTGTTGTCATATAATACTGTTGGATTACTTTCTGTGTAACCATAGGAAACCCAACCAGTCCATTGTCGTCCTTTAGTTGCACTGTATCGGGTGTAGCTCTTAGTACCGTTTCTCATAAATTGCACAACACGAGAACCTGTAAATGTGGAGGAGATATCTCCAGTTGTTACACCATTCTTATACCAACTGGACCATGTAATTGCTCCA
>DASZTI010000100.1:0-1678 GCA_035548215.1 Candidatus Dojkabacteria bacterium | reverse complement strand
TTGAAAAATTAATTGGGGATAGCTCATATCAATTTGGTATTACAAAAGATAAGGTTAAGATTGTTGACATGGCCATGATTAAAAATACGGATAGTGTAGTACCAACAAAAACAAAATTAACAGAAATTCATAATGCATTCTCACAAAATATTAATCAGTTCATTGATGGAATTACTTTTTATGATAAAGAACACATCAATTACCAAGGCGAAATTGTTAGTGTTACATATGACAAAGATGCTAAGGCTGGAGACAAAATGCATGTTGATGTAAATATAAAAAACACCAATGACTTCGCATGGTTTACTGATAAAAATTATATTTATCTTACAACAACAGATTTTAAAGATAGCCCATTTGCAATTAATGGAACCTGGGATAGTTTCAGCAAACCAATAAGTATTAAAAAACAAACAGTATTACCAGGAGATACTGTAAAATTATCATTTGATATGCAGGCAAGTCTTTTGCCAGGGAAATTTACTGTTAAAATGGGGCTTACAAAAGATTCAAAAACCATATTTAAAGGTACAACCTTTACAATGAAATTAACTGTAACTAGAGGAAACTTCAGCTTAGTTCAGGTTAAAGATGTTCCTGGTGGGTATTTAAATGTTCGATCTTGTCCAGGTAATTGCCCTGCTATTTCTCAAGTTGCAACAGGCCAGGTCTTTATAATGAAACAAAAGAGTCTTGGATGGTATCAAATCGTATATAGTGGAACTAAGATGGGTTGGGTATACGGACAGTATATAAAAGAGATACAATAACTTCATGTCTGACGATATTATATTACACAATTTAAATGCCCCTCAAAAGGAGGCTGTAACTCATACGGAAGGGCCTCTTCTTGTTTTTGCTGGAGCTGGTTCTGGTAAAACCCGTGTTATCACTCATAGAATTGCCTATTTAATAGCCAAACACGATGTAAGACCAGAGAACATTTTAGCTGTAACATTCACTAAAAAGGCTTCTGAGGAAATGCTTGATAGAATAAATGACCTTTTAGGAAAACTAGATATATCTTCAGATCACCGTCCTATGATTGGAACATTTCATTCTATTGGAGCGTTGATTTTAAGAAGGGAAGCTATGAAAGTAGGACTTACTCCAAACTTTTCAATTTATGATTCGGATGACAGTGAAGGTTTAATTAAGGATATTATGATTTCAATGAACCTTGATATTAAACAAACAAAACCACAGGTAATTTCTTGGTATATTAGTGCTGCAAAAAATGATTTAGTTTCGCCTGAAGAATTTTCACATAATTATTCTGGGTTTATAGAAGATATTGCAGGAGATGTATATAAGCAATATCAAAAACAACTTAAAGCACAAAATGCAGTTGATTTTGGTGACCTATTATACCTTGTTGCAAAGCTATTCTTAGACGATAAACAGGTTTTAGAAAAATATCAAAATCAATATAAATATATTTTAGTTGATGAGTATCAAGATACAAATAAAGCTCAATATGTCCTTATTAAAGAGTTGGCTGGTAAAGAAAGAAACTTGTGTGTAGTAGGTGATGATGATCAAGGGATTTACGCATGGAGAGGGGCTGATATTCAAAACATACTTTCATTTGAGAAAGATTTTCCTGAAGTAAAGATTGTTAAACTGGAGCAAAACTATCGATCAGTAGGTAATGTTATTGCCGCAGCAGTAGCTGTTA